>JAJDHA010000066.1 GCA_030265965.1 Odoribacter sp. OttesenSCG-928-L07 | reverse complement strand
GGCGCGAAATGATCATTGTTGCATCTATCGTATTGATTGCGAAAACAATCATTGTTTCATATTTCGCAACCCAAGCCTGACGGCATTGGGCTGAATTGTGACGGCGCTGCGCGCCTATTGATATGGATCCCCTACGGGGATGGGTTTTATCCATTTTGTCGGTTTTATCTATTTTATAGGTTATATCCATATTATCTGAACATCCCCCTGCCCCCTTGAAAGGGGGATTTGGGTTTTCCATTTTATCGGTTTTATCCATTTTATCGGCTTTATCGGCTTTATCCATTTTTCTACTTCTAAAGTTGATATTTCTTAAGCTTATTATAAAGCGTTTGACGTGTAATTCCAAGTTGCTGAGCGATAATTGAAACGTTGCCATTATGATCGATTAGCGCTTGAGCAATTATTTCTTTTTCCATATCTTCGAGAGTTGCCGAAGTGCTTAATTTATTATTTAACGGCATATCATTTTTCTCAACGAGAAGAAAATCTATAGCTGTAAGTTGTTCACCATCTGAGAGTATTACTGCTTTTTCTACAGCATGCTGCAGCTCTCTAATATTTCCGCTCCATGAATAATTTTTGAGTTTTTCTTGAGCATCATCTGTGATTGAAGTAATATTTTTATTGTATTTCGAAGCGTATCTTTTAAGAAACAACTCAGCCAAAGGAACAATTTCGTCTTTACGTTGTCGCAATGGTGGTAAAGCAATATGAATAGTATTAATTCTATAAAGCAAATCTTCACGAAACTCATTGTTTTTCACCATTTCATCAAGATCTTTGTTGGTTGCGCTAATCAAACGAATATCAACTGGTATCACAGCATTTCCACCAACTCGACTAATTGATTTATTTTGAATTACTGTTAGAAGTTTTGCTTGAAGGTGTAAAGGAATATTTCCAATTTCGTTAAGGAAAAGAGTGCCGCCGGAAGCTACTTCAAACTTACCGGCTCTATCAGCTTTTGCATCAGTAAACGAGCCCTTAACATGACCGAAAAGTTCACTTTCAAAAAGAGAATCAGTAAGTGCGCCGATATCAACTGCAACCATACTTTCATTACTTCTTAATGATTTTTTGTGAATTTCATTGGCAAGAACATCCTTGCCAGTTCCGTTTTCGCCGGTAATAAGAATGTTAGCATCCGTTTTAGCAATTCTTTCTACGAGAGAAAAGATTTTTTGCATCTGTGGAGAACTACCCCAAAACATTTCACTTTCGGTTTTAAACTCTTTCTTTATCTCTTTCAGTTGTTTCACTTCTCTTTTAGATTTAGAAAGCTCGTATGCAGCAAGTAAAGTAGAAACCAACTTAGCATTTTCCCAAGGTTTAACTACAAAATCGAAAGCGCCGCGTTTAATGCCGTTAACAGCAAGATCGATATCGGCATAAGCGGTAAAAAGTACAACTTCTGACAATGGTGAATATTTCTTTATTTCCGAAAGCCAGAATAAACCTTCATTACCGCTGTTAACTCCGGCAGAAAAATTCATATCAAGAAGCACGACATCATATTGAAATGCTTTAATTGTAGAAATTATCGTATTCGGATTTGAAAGCATTTTAATTTCCATAAAATATTCCGGAAGAAGCAATTGCAATGCTGAGAGAATTGCTTTATTATCATCAACTACAAGTATAGAACCTTTTTGCATAATTAAATTGTCTAATAATTTGACAAAGGTAGGAAAAAGTTGAAAATTGAAAGTTGAAAATTGAAAAATTTTGATTGTTAATGATTAAATTATAGAGCAGATGTTAATAAATATAAATTTTATATCTTTGACAAAAATTTAATAATGATAATTGACTCTTATAATCAAAATGAGACAGAGATAATTAATGTATAATAATGATCACCAAATATGAAAATTGAAACAAATACTTATGAGAAAACAACAAAATTTTTATTTAATTTTCTACTATTGGTCGTTGCAATAATAACTTTTTTGCCATTATTAAAAGTTGGTTTTGTTCACGCAGACGATGTTGAATATTTTTTAATGTCTGATCCTAAGTTATGGGGTGGAGATGCGCAACATTATGCACATATTTCTGGCAGATTTTATTTTTTAATTACAAAATGGATATATGCTATTCCATATTTAGTTGACTCTCAGTTGTATTATTATTCTGTAAGAATTATTCCATTAATTGTTGGTGTTATCTTACTTTTTTTATTAATCAAACGTGCAGGGTACGACAAGCAGTATATTCTTATTGGCCTTTTGACTTTTCTTTCTTCATTTCAACTTTATGGTGCAGGGTCTTCAGTTACTTCCTATCCTTTTTATTTTTCTTTTGCTATAATATTAATATTGTGCTCTTTACACTTATTACTTGATTATTATAAAACAGGAAAATATTATTATATAATTTTTTCTTCCTTATTATTTGCCTTTGTTAGTTTGTTTCATGAAAGTATTTTGATGTATTACATTCTGATTTTTATTATCGTTGTTTCAAGATATAATATAAAAACGTTTTTCAAAAAGCAGCAATTATTAAAATTTATTAAAGAATTAGCACCGTTTGTCATTTGTGGTATACTATATATTGTTGTGTATTTTTATTATTCACATTTACATCCTACAAAATATTCTGGTAATATGTTTGTTAGCAGTTTTTCTTTAGCAAAGACATTGAAGATATTTTTAAGCATAATAGCTGACTCGTGTCCCTTATCCTCTTTTCTTTATCATAGGTTCGCATTAATAACATATTCCGATAGTATTTCAACGGATTATTCTATCTTTTTCTATTTAAAAGAGGCTGGAACTCTGTCTTACATAAAAGCATTTACGATTGTTTTACTTTACATTGTCACCCTAAAACTTTTTCCTCAAAATATAAGCAGAAAAAAGATTACAAATATGATTGTATTGGGAATTTTTGCAACAATATTACCGAGTATTCCTTTGCTTTTTTCCGCTATGACTTATAATATTCTACGTGAGGTTTATGTAACTTCATATTTCTCTTTTGTGGGAATAATAATAGTTTTTGCTTCACTTATTTATCTGATTAATTCTTACTTGAAGAAAAAGCGAGTATTATATATTATTACTAATTGTGTAATTGTTATTTTGTTGTTTTTTATCTCGGTTTTCTCACAATATTCTAATGAATTTGTTGCAAAAGATATTAACATTTCACAAGAACGTTTGTTAATCTTGAAAGATTTTAAAGAATCCGCGCATCTAAAAGATAACGATATTGTTTGTACTCAAAATTTATATTTTTCAAATACAATTTCAGGAAAAAATCTCACATCACAAAAATCTGTTCATATAGCACCAATATTGAATAAACTTTATGATATTGAAATAAATGAATATCGGAACTATAATGATCTTTATAAAGAATATAAAACTTCTGAAGATACAATAAATCTTTTCTTTTACTCCCAAGCCGCAAAAACCTATGATACTTACATCTCCTTAGTTAAATGTAAAGGAAACGAGTTAACTCCCAATATTAAAGATATTAAGACCGATAATATAAAGGTGGCTTATCGATCATCATATAAAAAGTTCTCAGTATCAATTGCTTCAGAGAATAATATAGCGAAAGTTAATCAAACCTCAATGGCTTCTATTGGGCCTATGAATATTGCTAATATTTATTATTTTCAACAACAAAAGTCCGTTGTTTTCTCGATAAACGGGGAGGCACTTTTTCCAGCCTCATTGACGATAAATAACATGCTTAATTCTCATGGGAGAAAAATAAATATTGGAGCTTATAATCCATCATTACAAGAGGCATACACTAACCATAATGAGAAAATAATAATGAGAAATAAAACTTGGGTAAATAATATTGATAAAAAAGCCAAGAAAAGAGATGTTCCTTTTGAGCAAGCTCTTAATGATGATGCAGTTTGGCTGATATACAATTAATATCCGTATATAAAAACAATAGTAATATGAAAGTAGATACAAGTTACGATAATACGATAATAAAAAATTTTTTTAATTTTTTATTATTTGTTGTTGCTCTAATAACCTTTTTACCCTTGTTCAAGATAGGGTTTTGTTATGCCGAAGATGTTGCATATTATTTGACTTCCGATTATAGTATGTGGAAAGAAGATGCAATAACTTATGCACAACATTCCGGTAGATTTTATTTTTTATTGGTAAAGTGGGTGTATTTTATCCCTTACTTGATTGACTCTCCAATATATTTTCATTTAATGAGATTTTTACCTCTTATTGCCGGAATATTTCTTTTATTCAATTTACTTAAAAGATTAAATTTTAGCAAATCGTTTTTAGTCTTTGCTTTACTGATATTCTTTGCAACATTTCAAATTCCGGGAGCAGCGTCATCAGTTACTTCTTATCCATTTTTCTTTACTTTTGCTATTGCTCTCGTGTTGTGCTCGTTGCATTTAATCGTAAGCTATTTTAAGACAAATAAATATTACTACATAATTCTTTCTTCAATAGTAATGGCTATTGCAAGTTTATTTCAAGAAAGTTTTCTAATGTATTATGTGCTAATATTCTTCTTTATCCTTCTTCAATATAACTTCAAATCATTATTTACTAAGAGAAACATCTTGAAATTTGCAAAAGAAATAATGCCTTATGTGATATTTGGACTAATTTATTTGATTGTTTATTTTTACTACGCAAAGATGCATCCGTCTGAATATGTTGGAAGTCAACTTGCTAAGGAAGCAAGTTTCTCTGATATATGCAATATGCTTTTTAAATTGATTTATAGCACAAGTCCATTATATACATTTTTGTATAATCGGTTTTATTTAATAACGCATTCATCGAGTTTGTCAACGGATTATTCTTTCTTTTTTTATTTAAAAGAAGCGGGATTGGTAGCATACATCAAATCTTTTATTGTGGTATTTTTATTCTATATTTCGTTAAAGATATTCTCACAAAAAGAAAACAAAAAAAGACTTTTGCAGGTGTTGACAATCGGCACTCTTTCAGCCTTGCTTCCATACATATTGTTGTTGCTTTCGTCTAGATTATATGAAGATTATAGACCGTTTAACGTTACCAGTTATTTTTCATTCCTGGCTTTATTTTTAGTCGTAGCTTCAATTATTTATCTTGTTGGTGTCTTGTTGAAAGAAAAGCAAGTAATTTATAAATTATATTGTATTGTCATTGCCTTTCTGTTATTTTTTACTACTTTGTTTACTCAATATACAAATGAATTTGTTGCGGAGGATCTAAATATTTCTAATGAAAGATTTTCTATTATAAAAGAATTTAAAGAGTCTGCAAATATCAAAAGTGATGATATTGTATATGTTAAAAATTTATTTTATTCAAGAACAATATCCGGTCAACATGCAATTGTCAATAGAGCATATAGATTTGGTAAACTAATTGATAATTATTTTGATATTGAAGCTAATTATTTTAGTGATTATGATAAGTTGTATAATATATATCACGAATCAAATGATACAATAAATATTTTTTATTATGCACAAGCTGCCAAATCACATGATACATATATTGCTATTGTTAAGTGTAAAGGAACAGAGTTAAGTTCAAATATTAATGACCTTAAGTGTAATAATATGACAATAGGATATCAATCATCTTATAAAAAGTTTTCTGTATCAGTGTCTTCTGCGGATAATTCTGTCTTAAAAGTTAATAATAAAAAAGCAACTTCATTAGGAGAGATGAAAATCTTTAATATTGCTGACTACACACAAAATTCAACAACAAAATTTTATATTAGTGGTAAAGATATTAATCCCTCATCATTAATTATTAGTAATATTACTTATCCTTCGGCAAATAAAATAAATATAGGAGTTTATGAACCGCGTCTTCAAAAGGATTTTGCTAAACATTATGAACAAATAATTGTTAATGAGAAGAAATGGAAAATAAAGGTCGAAGGAAAGGCTGTTGATAAAAATAAAACTTTTGAAGAAGTTTTGAATGATGATGCGGTTTGGCTTATTTATAATTGAAAAACTTTCATTAGATGAAGAAATTACAGCAGGAAAAGATGCAAATAACATCGGAGATAAATTATCAAAAGCTTACAAGCTTATTATTTTCCTTTTTGTTAGTATTGGTAATAATAATAACTATTTTCCCATTATTCAAAGTTGGATTTGTTCATGGAGATGATATTCAAAATTATATTAACGCTAACCCAGAATCTTGGAGAGCGTATATTACTCATAATGCAATATATGCTGGCAGATTCTATTTTTTATTAGTTGAATGGGTGTATTTGCTTCCTTACGCTGTAGATTCGCTTATTTATTATCATGCAATGCGGATAATCCCAATTATTGTCGGAGTATTTCTTCTATTTTACTTAATAAAAAGATTAGATTTTAA
>JAJDHA010000065.1 GCA_030265965.1 Odoribacter sp. OttesenSCG-928-L07 | reverse complement strand
ATCAGATGTCAGCGCACCCACGGACACAAGTAAGAGAAATATAAAAACATAAAAATAATGAATAGAGCAGAAATCAAAACTTATCTCCCACACAGAGAACCAATGTTGTTAATCGACAATGTTGTTGTGGATGAAAATAAAATCGCACATGCAAACTATTATGTTACTGGCGATGAATTCTTTTTACAAGGACACTTTCCCGGTAATCCGGTCGTTCCCGGAGTTATTATTTGTGAAATAATGGGACAAGCATGCAGCCTTCTAATAGGAGATCAACTCATTGGTAGAACTCCCTTTTATGCAGGACTTGATAAAGTGCGTTTCAAAAGACAAGTAAAACCCAAAGACAACATCGAAATTACAGCAAGAATCACAGATCAACGCGGACTAATCTTCTTTGTCGAAGCAGAAGCCCGAGTTGACGGTGAACTCTGCACCAAAGGAAACCTCTCCTTCGCCTTAGTTGACAACGACAAATTGTAGAGACAGGGCACGCCCCGTCTCTACGGATTAGATAACATTATGAAAGAAACAAGAATATTCGACCTATTAACAAGGTACATCGAGCTCTTCCCAAACAAAAAGATAGCTTTGGCGTGGAAAAAAGATAATGTATGGGTAGAATATGGTATTAAAGAATATGTAGAAATAGTTAATAACCTTAGCTATGCTTTCATAAAACTCGGAATTAAACCTAAAGATAAAATTGCCATTATTAGTCATAATCGTCCTGAATGGAATATGCTGGATATGGCGATTATGCAAATCGGCGCCATAACAGTACCGATATATCCTAAGATTTCTGAAAGAGATTATCATCATATTTTAAATCATAGCGATGCTAAGCTCGTTGTTGTTGAAACAGATAGCGTCATTGATAAAATTGAAAACATTATTAATGATGTCCCTTCTTTAGATTTGGTTTACACACTTGGAAAACATGGCACATATCCTACTTTCGAACAACTTGTTGATTTTGGTGAAACATTTCAGAATCCAATAGAGCTTGCAGATAGAAGAGCATCTATTAATTCGAATGATCTCGCAACAATAATATATACTTCCGGCACAATTGATATACCCAAAGGAGTTATGCTATCCCATTCAAATATTTTGAATCAAATAGCTAATTTGAAACATATTCCCGATCCTAAATCCAACACCGCAATTAGCTTTCTTCCTTTAAGTCATGTTTACGAAAGAATGATGGTGTTTTTATATCAATATCTTGGAATGTCAATATATTACTTGCAAAGCACCGAAAGCTTATCTTTTGATATGAGGAAAATAAAACCGACAATGTTTACCATGATTCCTCGTATTATTGAAGAAATATATAATAAGGTTTTGGATAGAGGGAAGCGTTTAAAAGGAATAAACAGGATTACATATATGTGGGCTATTAACCTTGCAAATAATTATGAGATAGAAGATAGCAAACGAACTAAATTTTATAATTTTGAATATAAAATAGCAGATAAACTTGTTTATTCTAAGATTAGAAAGTTGCTTGTTGGCAGTTCAAGGTTTGATATTATGGTTTCAGGAGGCGATAAAATCAGAGAAAAGCTGGCTGCATTCTTTTCCGCAATAGGATTACCAGTATTTGAAGGTTACGGACTTACTGAAGCTTCTCCTGTTATTGCAGTGAGTAATAGAGCAAAAGACGGAAGAGAAGCCGGAACAGTTGGAACTCCATTAAATGGTGTAGAAGTTAAAATAGCAGAAAATGGTGAATTGCTTTGTAGAGGGCATAATGTTATGCTTGGTTATTATAAAAATGAAGAATTGACAAAACAAGTTATTGATGAGAAAGGCTGGTTAAAAACAGGTGACCTTGCTGAAATAACAGAAAAAGGACAAATTATTATTCACGGAAGAATGACAGATATGATTAAATTATCTTCCGGAACTATTATTAATCCGGTACCAATTGAATTAAAGTTGTCTGAATCAAGGTTTATTAAATATGCAGTTGTTTGTGGCGAAAACAGAGATTATCCGGTTGCTCTTATTAATCCCGATTTTATTTTCCTCGAAAAATGGTGCGAAAAACATGATATAAATTATAAAACCAAAGAAGATATTATTAATAATTCAAAAGTTTACAAAAGATACATTAAAACTATTGATAAATACAACTCAATTTTTAATGAAGTAGAAAGAGTTAAAAAGTTTGAATTAATATCAGATGAATGGACATTAGAAAATAATATCTTATCACCCTTAAATATAAGACGATACGAAGTATTGAACAGATATAAAGATATTATAGATAAATTATATCTTTGAAAAAAATAAGTTATGCCGAGGGAGAGTTAAATTAATAATTTTTAACACGCTCAACACGTCTTTCCCTCGGCGTTCTTTTTTGGATTATACACACGGAATTAATATGCTTGCTTTTCTTTAAGAAAAAATCTAAATTTTTTTTTAAAAAAAGTTTTGGAATAATAAATAATTATCCATATATTTGCGTGAAATATTTTAATTAAATAGAATGTTTGATTAAGTCGTTGATTGTAAAATAGTTGGCGTGTTTTTGATTGACAATTGACTATTATTGATTAGTAAAAAATCTAAATAAAAATATTATATATATTAAATTTAAAACGAAATTAACTTAAATTATTAACTTAACTTTACAATTTATGAGAAAAAATTTTACAAAGAAATTGATGTTAGTATTGTTCGCAGTACTATCTATCGGACATTTGAGTGCCCAAAATGGGTATGATATGACCCTAAAGAGGCCACCAAACTCTACTACAGAGCAGACGCAGGTGGAACAATCTCTTCCAACTTTCCCAGGCTCTGCCAAAGGAAAAATTGCTTATGCTAATATTATTTATCCCTCAGTTAGTCAGGGATACAAATCATTTGATGTTGATAATATTACAGGAGCAACTACAATTACACCATTATTAGATGATCTTTATGGAGGTGACTATTACAATGGCATTTTCTACACTCATAGTTACGACGGTACTTTCTATAAGATTAATGCTGCTACAGGTGTTGCAATAGAAACGATTCCTGGAGCTTGGAGTTCCTATATGTCAGATATGGCTTATGACCATGTTGCTGATATTATGTATGCAGTAAAGAATTTACAACTTTATACCATTAATTTAACAACAGGAGTTCCAACAGAAGTTGCAACTCTAACAGGAGCTGTTAATAATATGCTTACCCTTGCTATTGATGCAACTGGCAATATGTATGGAATTACAATTTCAAGTGGTAACTTGTATTCAATTAATAAAACAACAGGCGCTTGTACGTTAATTGGTAATACGGGAAGAACCCCTTCGTATGCACAATGCATGGGATTTGATCATGAATCAGGAACACTTTATTGGTGTTCAAGTACAGCATATACTGATGATTTTGGTACAGTAAATGTTTCAACAGGTGCTTATACAATGATTCAAGCAAACTGCTATGAAATAACTGGTTTCCATATTCCTTATTCTGCTGGTGGTGAATTACCTCCAGTCGAAGCCGGCGAAGCCGTTGCTACTATCCAGGGTGCTAATGTTCACCTTGCATGGGAGCCTGAAACAACAACCGGTTTAACAGGTTTTGAAATTTATCGTAAAGATTGTTATGCTACTGATTGGGAAGGTGCAGAATTAATTGCCGGTAATATTCCTGCAGCACAAACTGAATTTATGGATTATTCTTGGGCAGCAGCAGACTATGGCGTTTACAATTGGGGAGTATTTGCTTATTATGAAAGTGGACCAACTGCAATTTATTCTTCAAATTGCTTAGATAAAGACATGCTTGTCGAAGTTGATGTTACAGTAACATTAAATAGTGGTGAAAATGCAACTGGAACTGTTGTTACATTTACAAATACAAGCGAACCTGATTTAGAGTTAGTTTATGAAGCTACATTACCTTCATCAGGTAAATTTACATGGGATGAATTCCGTAAAGGTACCTATGATATTAGTGTTGTTAAAGATGGATATTCAGGTGTTGATGAAACAGGTTATGAAATTTATGAAGATGAATCATTTAATTGGCTATTAACAGAATTACTTCTTCCTCCTTCTAACCTTTATGTTACACCTACAGCTTATGCAAGCTGGCAAGGCGGAGTGACTAATGAAGATGTTGTTGTTACAATAGGTGAAGGTACATCCGGAACTTATGAAATTCCAATAAATACTTTTTATAGATATACATATTCACAACAAATCTTTGATGCATCTGAGATAGGACATTCTTCAGGCAAAATTTCATCTGTAGCGTTCCAATATATATATGGTACATCTCAGACAAGACAAGATTTTACAGTCTATATGGCTAATACAGATAAATCAGAATTTGCTTCTACAACTGATTGGATTCCTTTAAATCAATTGCAAGAAGTATTCTCAGGATCTATTAACCTTAATAATAGTGGAACTGATTTCTGGTACACAATAGAATTTGATACAGAATTCGAATATACAGGTGGTAATGTTGTATTAGTAGTTCTTGATAATGAAGGTAGTTATTATACATCGAGTAATTACACATTCTACAGACATGTTGCTTCTGGTTACAAAACATTGCATTATAGAGTTGATGGAACAGTTCCAATTAATCCTGCTTCACCACCTACTGCATATTCAAGAACAAAAAACCGTAATAACGTTCAATTTGGAATGAATGTTCCTGTACGTGCTGCTGAATTATCAAAGGTATATTTGGATGGAACTTTCGTTGCAAATACTACTAACCAATTCTACCAATATGATCCTGCAACATTAACAGTAGGTGAAACTTATTTGTCTGAAGTGTTAATAGGATATACATCCGGAAATTCTGCAAGATCTTCTTATGAATTTACTTACTTAGGTTGCGCTGCATATAATGCTCCAACAGCTTTAACTTCTGTACAAACGGTTGGAACTAAAGATGCTGTTTTAACATGGACAAATCCTGATTTAACTAATGTTGACTATCTACGTGTTTATCGTGATGGTGAATTATATAAAGATAATTTGAGTATGGATACTCCGTTTACAACATGGACAGATACTGATATTGCTAATGGTACTTATAACTATGCATTAACATTGGTATATGATGATGGTGCAGAAACATGTATTACAGCTGCAACAACATCTATTACTATTAAATCAACAGGTACTATCAATGGAACTGTTACTTATCAATTAGGTGGTAATGTTAATGGTGCAACAATTACAGTATCTAATACAAGTAATACTTATACATTTACAACAAATGCTTCAGGCGCTTATACCGGTGCAGTAGAAGCAGGTACTTATACAGTAAAATGTGAATTTGCCGGTCACGAAACACAAACGACATCAGCAGAGATTGTATATGTAGGTACATCAAATGTAAATTTCTCATTATTTGAAACTCCTGTTGGGGTTGATAATGTAGAAGCATGGGTAGAAAATGGTGCGGTTACAATATCATGGGATGGCTCAGGTCCTACTCCTCCTGGAGGTAATATATTTGATGATGTAGAAGGTCATACTGCATTTACTATTAACTCTCCTGGAACAGTTGGTTGGAGTTATATTGATGGCGATGGTCTCACAACATACGAATTTGCAGATTGTGACTTCCCAGGAGAAATGGAAGCAATGGCATATATTGTATTTGATCCAAATGCAACATCACCAGCTGTAACCGGCGGTTATGTATCTTATTCCGGAACAAAATACTTCGGCTGTCTTGCATCTTACGGCGGTGCAAATAATGATTGGATTATCAGTCCGCAGTTAAATAATCCGTCACATATTTCTTTCTATGGTAAATCAATTACAGTAAGTTATGGTATGGAAAGATTTAAAGTAGGATATTCTACAACAGGTATGGCTCAAGCAGACTTTACTTTTGTTACTCCATCACCTTATGTACAAGTTCCTGCTGAGTGGACATTATACGAATATGATATTCCGGCAAATGCTAAATATGTAGCAATTAACTGTGTGTCTAATGACGCATTTATGTTTATGGTTGATGATATTACCATTACACAAGGTAGCGGCAAATTAACATTTACACCAAGCCCTACAGTTGATGTTCCTATTATTGCCAGAAACTCTCATGAAGGAAAAATGGTTAAAATTGCTCCTAATGGTCAAACACAACCAATAACTCCTCAACAAGAACCTATAGCTGATAAAGGCACCCGCGCATTAACAGGTTATTCTGTATATCGTACAGATTGCTACGAAGGTGAATTGGAGCTTTTAGGAACTGTACCATCAACAACAGGTACATTTATTGATAATCAATGGTCAAGCTTAGATTTCGGTGTTTATAAATGGGGCGTTAAAGCTATTTATGATTTAAATGCATCTGAAGTGGCTTACTCCAATTGTTTAGATAAAGATATGATAACCGAAGTAAGCGTAAAAGTTAATTTGAATACAGCAGAAAGTCCTGTTGATACCAAAGTAACATTGGTTAATATATCAGAACCAGATATGG
>JAJDHA010000064.1 GCA_030265965.1 Odoribacter sp. OttesenSCG-928-L07 | reverse complement strand
ATCTTCTCAGTTTTTGCAGCACCCTCGCCGAGGATGTAGCCAATCTGTTGAACTTGTCGTAAGTTTTCGTCGATTACTTCTGTAACACGGTTAATGATTTCTTCGGGGCGTTCTTCTTTGGAATGGAGATTTCGGAATACCAATCCAACTAATTTATTGGAAATCAATTTAAACATTGATACATTTACTAATTTGCCTTCCAGCTCAATGTCGCGACTAATTTTTGTTTCGTCTTCGTGATTAAGGATGTAACTAATTTGAGTCATAAGTACATTTGGGAGAAGCGTTTTAATGTCAGCACCAATCAAATATGGTATTACTTCATGGACATCTTTTGCATCTTCACCGAGAATTTCAATAAATCCAAGATTTGATTCAACGACCTTCAGCTTATCATCAACAAAAACAATTCCCGCATTTAAGCTACGAACAAAAATTGAGAGCGCTTCATTTTTTGCATAAAGCATTTCTCTAATATCATCGAGATTATTTTTTGTTATTCTAAGTTCATTTCTTGCTATTTCCAATTCTTCCGTACTCTTTTTAATTGAGTAAGTATCTTCTCTGTTACCGATTTGCGAATATGTAACGCACATTTCGGGGATAGCAATATTTTGTGCAATTGCTCGCGCCAATCCTTTACACGATTCGAAACCGCAAGCTTTACAGTTAACTTCCTTATTATTATTTCGTTGTGTAATATAATTCAGAGCTATTTTTATTTCGTATTCGCTTGGTTCAGGAAGGTCGTATCTTTTATTTGTGAAAGTAGCATCAAGTTCATGATGTCTTGAATGCGCTGCAATATTATCCTCCCATTTTTGTTCATCAAAATTCACCAATCTTCTCTTTATATAATCTTTAACCAAAGCATATCTAATAAATTTCTTTCCTCCTTCCGAAGCGCCGGGACCCATTATACATCCTTCGCAATAAAAAAGGTTGAAATTATGCTTAATATCTTCATTATTTTTCAAAAATTGGTCAACAGCAGCCAACACGTTTTCTTTTCCATCAGCAGTAATATTTGTTTCTTCCAACATACTTTGATCCAATCCTGTTGCATCTAAGAAACCTTGAGGAATTGGGTATAATCTTCCTCTATATCCGTATGGTTCATCAAAATCAGAAAACTCTGTAAAAGCTTCCTTTATTTTAAATTCATCAAACAATTCACGAAGTTCTTTAAAGGTAAGAACTGCATCTATCTTTGATTTTCCGTGGTATCTATCTACATCCTTTTTTCCTGCAACACAAGGAGTGATATGCACTATTTTCAAATCATTGCCGTATAATTCTCGAGCAACAATAGTGCTTGCACCTGCAGGAGAAACATAAGGAACAAGATTTCCGATCAATTCGGGGTAAAACTTTTCTATAAGTGAAACTATTGAGGGACAACAGCTTGTAATATAGTATTTACCTTTAAACTCATCATGCGTCAATTCTTTATATCTTTTTGCAATAATATCTACTCCGAACGACATTTCCATTACATAAGAAAATCCGAGTAAGCGTATCATTTTCACAAACTTACGATAATCCTTAATATCATCAAATTCGCCTGCGATTGATGGAGCGCAGATTGCTGCAACTTTATCATCACTGTTTAATAATCGTATTACTTGCTTTTTTGAGTCGGAATAAGACAGTGCGCGATAGACACAAGTACCTATACATGTGCCGCAAGTAATGCAATTTGTTTCTTCAATATAAGGAAAAACGCTGTTCTTTCGTACATGAATTGCTTTTACGGGACATGCTCTGATACATGAGTAACAAGCTTTGCACTTACTTCTATCGAATTGAATAATATGATGTTGCATAACAATAATTTAAAAAAAGTATAGCGGAACTTATGGCGAATCCCGCTATACAAAGATAATTAAAATCAGTATCTATTTCTCTCCGTGTAATAAGTATGTAATAATTTATGGGAGAGATGTCCGTTTGGTTCACCTAAGAAATCAGCATATAAGGCTGTAACTTCTTTATTTTCATGCGATTTACGTATTGCCATTTTTTCATCTTCATTATAAATAGCATCTGCGCGTCTTTCTCTGATATGCAGATTAGTCGGAATTGGTTGACCACCGCCACCGAGACATCCGCCGGGACAAGCCATTACTTCTATAAAATGATATTCCACTTTTTTATCTTTAATGGCTTCAACTAATTTACGAGCATTCGCTAATCCGTGAGCAATAGCAACTTTAAGCTCTACACCTTCCAAGAAATTGTATTCAGGAACGGTATTTTCTATTAAAACAGAAGCTTCCTTAATCCCTTCAAAGCCGCGAACAGGAGTGATTCTAAGATTTTCGAAAGGCACTTCCCTACCCGTAACTATTTCATAAACTGTACGAATTGCCGCTTCCATCACACCGCCGGTAGCGCCAAAGATAACGGCAGCACCGGAAGATTCGCCCATAATAGAATCATAAGGCTCACTCTTGAATGTTTTCACATTAGTTCCTGACTGCTGAATCATTGAGGCAAGCTCGCGTGTGGTAAGAACATAATCAACATCTTGGAAGCCGCTGTCGCGCATCTCAGGTCGGTTTGCTTCATATTTCTTTGCTGTACAAGGCATTATTGAAACAGAAACAATATCTTTGGGATCAATTCCTTTTTTCTCCGCATAATATGTTTTTGCCAAAACTCCGAACATTTGTTGTGGAGATTTACATGTTGACAAATTGGGTAACATTTCAGGGAAAATATGCTCCATGAATTTTATCCAACCCGGAGAACATGAAGTAAACATTGGCAATGCAACAGACTTATTTCCATCGACCAAAGCTTTTTTCAATCTGCTGAGAAGTTCGGTACCTTCTTCCATAATTGTGAGGTCGGCACTCCAATCCGTATCAAGCACAGAATCAAAACCCATTGCTCTGAGAGAGGCAACCATTTTTCCTGTAACGCGATGACCGGCTCTTAGGCCAAAACGTTCGCCAAGAGCAACGCGCACAGCAGGTGCTGTTTGTACAACAACATGTTTATTCGGATCATAAATTGCATTCCACACATCTTCAATATAACTTCTTTCCGTAAGTGCGCCCGTAGGACACCTATTAATACATTGGCCGCAATTTGTACAAACAACATCAATCATAGGTTTTTCCATGAAAGTGCTCATTTTTGCTTTATTCCCTTTGAAAGCCATTGTTAATGCGTTGATTCCTTGCAGCTGAGCGCAAGTTCTTACACAGCGCGTACAACGAATACATTTGCTGTCGTCTTTTTGAATTGAAAAAGAAGACATATCCGGTTTTGGCATTTTACGCAAATCAATAAACACTTCTTCATCAGACCTATATTCAAGCGCAAGATTTTGCAACTCACAACTATTACTATGGCTACATTTAATACAGTTGATGTTATGTTCAGTAAGTAACAGTTCGAGGATATGTTTTCTTGCCTGTCTAATTTTTAAAGTGTTTGTAAATATTTTCATTCCTTCTCTAACAGGTGTTGCGCACGCTGCGACAAGGTTTGGATCTTTTTCAACTTCGATGACACAAATCCGACAATTACCTGCAACACAAAGATCTTCGTGGTGGCACAAAGTCGGAATATGCACATTCATCATTTTCGCTGCATTCAAAATGCTTGTTCCTTCTTCAACTTGTAGAGGGACATCATTGATAATTATATTTAACATACTCATAACAATTCCTTTCTAATAAACGATTTCTTCTCTAAAATTTTCAATAATCGATCTAAAGGCATTACCGACAGATCTTCCTAATCCGCATTTGGATGCATATTTCATTGTATAAGCTAAGCGAAGCAGGTCATCAAGATAAGTTTTTGGTTTTTCTTTTCTTTTAACAGCTTGCACGCCTTTAAGGAGTTGTTGAGTTCCCACGCGGCAAGGAGTACATTGGCCGCATGATTCTTCTTCGAAGAATATTAGATAATTTTCCAAGATGTTGTACATTGAACGTGACGAGTTAAAAACTTTCATTGAGCCTCCGGTTGGTACACCTTCAAAGCCGATGATAGTTTTTGCGAACTCTTTTCTTGGAACACAGAAACCGGAAGCACCTCCAACTTGAACTGCTTTAGTATCTCCGTCGCCAAATTCATCAACAAATTGTTGGACAGTCATTCCCATTTCAAGTTCGAAAACACCTTCTTTACAGCAATCACCCGAAACAGAGAACAATTTACTTCCTTGCGAAGCTTTAGTTCCCAACTTTTTATATTCTTGTGCACCTATTTCAGCAATAATCATTGCATTTACAAAAGTTTCAACATTATTAACTATCGTAGGTTTTCCAAGATAACCGATATCTCCCGGATATGGTGGTTTGTTGGTTGGTTCTCCGCGTCGACCTTCCATAGATTGTAGCAATGAAGTTTCTTCACCACAAACATAAGCACCGGAACCATAAACAAGGTCTAATGTAAAATTGATTCCAAGTGCTTTAATCTGTTGTTCCATCTTATCGATGGCAATTTTAAGTTTTGTGGATAGATATTTATATTCGCCTCTAAGATAGATATATCCTTCTTTGGCGCCGACAATATAAGCGGCCAGCGCCATTCCCCAAATTACCTTCTCGCATGCTTTATCTAATATTTCTTTATCTTTAAATGTACCCGGTTCTCCTTCGTCGGCATTACATACAACATATTTTACCGCTTCCGGCGAATCCTTAACAATCTTCCATTTTAGTCCTGTAGGAAAACCAGCTCCTCCACGACCTTTAAGACCGGAATCCATCATTTGGTTGATAAATTCATCTTTTCCCATTTTCATCACTTTATGCATCAAAGCATTACAGTCCATATCTTCCTTGAAGACAAGATCTGTTCTTTTTAGTTGGGTTGCCATTTTGTAATTTTTTAATTGATTATTTTTTCATATAACTTACAAGAATATCTTTCACCTTTTCGGGTGTAAGTTTAGTATATGGCTCGTCATTAATCAACATAGCCGGACCCTCATGGCACCATCCTAAGCAATTGGTATATTCGAGAGAAAACTTACCATCATGAGTTGTTTCTCCGGGTTTAATACCAATTAATTCGGTAATAGCTTCAATAATATCTTCTTTGCGCTTCATATCGCAAATAATAGTTTGACACACACGAATTACATGTTTCCCCTGTTCTTCGGTACTTAAAAAGGAGTAAAAAGAGGCAGTACCGTAAACTTCTGCCGTAGAAATATCTAATTCCTTGGCGATGTTTACCATACGTTCTTCATTAAGAAAATAGTATTCATCAACTACTTCTTGCAGAATAGGCATTAAACTCTCTCGTCTTCTGCCGTGTTTGTCAGCAAGCTGACTGATAAACTCTTCACTGTTTGACATAATTTGAGTTTTTAATTAATAATAAAAGTTTATATAATTTACATATACCTGATATGCACTACTTTCATATATTTCTCCGATAAAGTATTTGTCAATCTTCTGATTAGATTTCTTCTGATTTCTATTTCAACCGGCAGACTCGGATCGTGGTGACTTTCATTAATTTTTGTACCGACTAAAATATAAATGACATCACTTTCTAATAATACTTTACAAATTTGATCTGCCGGACCTTTGCCAAGTTGTATTTTTTCCTCTGCATTCGCTGCATTTAACATATATATTACCTTGCTTAATGTAAGAACTCCTTCCGTTACAAGATCAATTCCTTCCATCTTTGAACTTGGTGGTAAAGTTGGATCAATAATAGCTTCATTTGTAACTTCCCTATGAAGTTCACGACCAATAATCTCTGTTGTTGTAGCACCGCTGATTATTTTCCTTCCAACAAAGTTTTTTAAAATTTGAGCAAATTCATAATCTTTTTCAGTACTAAAGGGTGGACCTGTACATAGCATTGTTTTTCGCGGCTCACGAAAATAGATAACACCGCATGTTATATCATCTTTAGGCAAATGCTGATCATTAGCAGATGCATGCTTTACTATTCTTTCAGATAAATCAACAGCTGAAATAGTTGGATTTGACTCAATCAATTCTCGCACAAATTTTAGTGCATTATTTCGTCCCCAGCCCATCGCTAATCCCTTTCCCAAACCTGATTGTGTAATACCATCCGACCAAAAAATTATTCTATCTTCTTTTTGCGGATTGAATGTACACGCTTTAATATCAAAACTTCTTTTATCTGATTTTGCAGCTTCGAAATCAACATGCTTCCATTCAGGCTCATAAATCCTACTACCTCTCATGATGGCAGTCTGCGGATTATCATATTCAAGAATTGACACTAAATTATTATTGACAGAAACATCAATAATTGTAAAGGTTGAATAACTTATATCACGTTCGCTACATATAGGTAGCGCTTTCATAATAATTTCTGCAATGGTAGCTGCATTTTTGTGTTCGATAGAAAAATTAATTGCCATTGTTGCTGTAAGCGTTGCCAGAACATTTGCTCTTACTCCATGTCCCATTCCATCTGAAAGAACACAAAGAACTCGATTTTCATCAAAAATACGTTTAGAGAGAAAGACGTCGCCGCAGATTTTTTCGCCCGCATGATT
>JAJDHA010000063.1 GCA_030265965.1 Odoribacter sp. OttesenSCG-928-L07 | reverse complement strand
ATTGCTGAAGTTGACGGTAACAAAGTAGGTAGCCTATCTTACGGTAATGATCAAGTATTATTATTAGGTGGTAAAACTTCCGGTGTATGGAATTTTTCAATGAAAATGTATGTTCCGACAGGGAAATGCGGTTATTTTAATATACTAGCTAATTTTGCGGGTACTTCAAGTACTTGGGCATTACAAGTTTACTTAAATGATGAAGGAACAAATCCGGGCGGAGGGTATATCCATGCTGGTGCTTCAGAAGCTGCCACTTTTACTTTTGATCATGATTCTTGGGTAAAATTTGATGTTCAAATAGATTTGGATACAGATAATGCAATTATGTATGTAGATGATGTGTTTGTATATGAATGGGTATATACTGCAGGTTCTTTTGGTGCGGGGTGTCCAAGAGTTATTGATGCTATGAATGTTTTTCCTCCAACAGCAGGAATTTCAGATTTTTATATTGATGATATAGTATTTGAAGCAGCAAGTGACGTGATATTTGAAACAAATTTTGACGAATTAACAGCTGGTGCTTATGTTGCGCAATCTTATCCAGAATGGTGGAGAACTTGGGGCAATGCTCCGGGTACTGCTGAAGATGGATTAATATCAACTGAACAAGCAAGTTCAACTCCAAATTCTGCTAAATTAGCTTATGATACTGACCTGATATTTTTAACAGGAGATCAAACAACCGGCGCTTATACTATTGATTTTGATATGTATATTCCTAATGCTGCTCCTGCATATTTCAACTTATTACATACATTTGCAGGTACAAGTAGCGAGTGGGCAATAGGTGTACATTTTAATGTTACTGGTAGCGATTTTCCAGAAGTTGGAACTTATGTTCAACAAAACGGAGAAATTACTAATTTTACATATCCTGATAATACTTGGTTCCCTGTTTCATTCTTTGTAGATTTAAGTAATGATAACGCAACACTTGATATCAATGGAACAAGGATTCTTGAATGGCAATTCAGTTTAACTGAAAACGGAGGCGCAGGTTTAAGACAACTCGGCGCTGCTGATTTCTTCCCGCCACAAACAGGCGCATTGTATTATATTGATAATTTTGTTTTTGCAGGTGTTAGCGGTGGTGCACCATCAATTGCTATTACTCCAAATTCAATTAATAAAGAAGTTGATGTAAATTCTACAGATGAAATTATCGTACCTGTTACAATTACAAATACCGGAAGTAGTATGGCAGACTATACTATGTGGCCAATTATTGAAGGTGAAGCAGGTAATACAGAATCTTTTACTTTGACTTATTGTAATAGTGATGTTCCTTCTCAAAATTATTATAACCAAAGTACAACTCCTCCACTTATGGAATTTGCTGCAAAATTTACTTTAGCAGATTATTGTGAAATGGTTGGTACATATATTACAAAGATTTCTTTCTTCTTACCTAATCCAACGAGTGATAATAGTTTGACTGGTCGTGTATATGGACAAGGAACTTATAGTGAGCCAGGTGAAATTCTATCAGAAGCTACTATCAGTGGTAGTGGAATCATTACTAATTATTGGAATGAAATTACATTGCCAGAACCTGTATTCTTAGATGGACAAGATTTTTGGGTAGCATTTGAAGGTACTCAACCTGTTGGTACAAGTGGTCTTATGTCTACTGATGCTGGTCCTGTTAATGAAAATGGTGACTGGAGAAGAACTAATGGTGGCTCATGGGGACAATTACACGTAAGTCAACCAGAACTTGGAAATGGAAACTTTATGATTAAAGCTTTTGTTGAAGGTGATGTTATCCCAGGTTGTTGGTTTGCTCTAGAAGGAGAAACTTCAGGTTCAGTTTTGGGTGGCTCAAGTGCAACAATTGATGTTGTTCTTGACGCTCAAGGTCTTGCTGTTGGAACTTATGAAGCAACTATTTTTATTACAACTAATGACCCTGAAAATGACTATATTGATATCCCTGTTACTTTAACAGTTAAACCAATTGGTATTGAAGAATATACAGTTAATGGTGTAACAACTATTGTTTATCCAAACCCAACAACTGATATGATTACTATTGAATCGAATAAAGATATTAATAGTCTCCAAATTATTAATAGTGCAGGTCAAGTAATATATTCTACTAAAGCCGCCGGAAATCAAGTTACTGTTAATACTTCCAGCTACAGTAGTGGTGTTTATTTCATTAAAACAACTACTGATGCAGGTTCAAAAAGTATTAAGTTTATTGTTAAATAAATATTAATATTTTGATAATTTAAATAAAAGAAGCTGTTCTTGTTTGGGCAGCTTCTTTTTTAATATAGTAGAGACAGTGCATTGCCCTGTCTCTACAGATTATATAATAAATTTTTAATTAAAAGATATGGGAAAAACATTACAAGAATTTAAAGAATTTGCTCTAAAGGGCAATGTAATTGACATGGCTGTCGGTATAATTATTGGCGGCGCATTCGGAAAAATAGTCTCATCGCTTGTAAGCGATATTATTATGCCACTTGTTGGATTACTTATGGGTGGTGTAAATTTCACTGATCTGAAATGGGTAATTAGAGAAGCTACGGAAAATAGCGAGGCGTTAGTTCTGAACTATGGAAATTTTATCCAAACTTCTGTGGATTTCCTTATTATTGCATTCTCAATATTTATTGCTATAAAAGCAATAACTAAAATGAGCCATTTGAGATTAGGCCATAAGGAAGAAAAACCTACAGAAGAGAAATAGTTATAATTTTGGCTGTCTCAATAGTCTGTTCTGCACACAGATGGCACAGATCCGACAGATTTTTCATTGATAATATAAGTATTAATATCGGTGGTCATCTGTACAATCAGTGATATCTGTGTGCTTTTTTTGGCAACATTTCTACGCTCTCGGCAGAGGTCACGTATCTCACGACAATCAGAAAAACAATCCTAAAATATCTTCCTTTTCAAATCCTGAGAGGTAATCATTTATATCAACCGAATCTAAAATCGATGCAATACATTCCTCATTATGTTCCTTGCTAATAAATAAATTTATCAACTCTTTCACGGGTTTTATTCCAAAAAAGTCGCCATAAATATTAATTTCCTTAATAAGTCCTTTCTCTACATAAATATATAATTCGATTATTCCAGCAGGTTTTCTTATCGATTTACAAAAGTTGTATTTTGGCGATGCTCCATAATTCCATTCCCAAGTGTTAAATTTATTATCAACAAGTTTATTGATGTTTTTAATGTCTTCCTCAGAATAATTGTAAGCTACGGCATCGTTAATATCTTTTATTACTTGATTGATAATGTAGCTTCTAAATTCTTCTATTGTGTATTCTTCTTTTAGATATTCCTTAATATTTGTAACACGACTCCTGACAGATTTTACTGCCTTGCCTTGAAATTTATCTTCCTTAGGTTGTATAGACTTTGAGAGTTGCGTTAAATCTGTGTCAAACAACAAGGTTCCGTGGTGGCAGATTCTGTTTTTGTAAATATGTGAAGCGTTGCCGCTAAACTTTCTTCCGTCAATTGTAAGATCATTTCGTCCTTCAAACTTAGCGTCTATTCCAATGTTTTGCAAAGCATTGATAATAGGTTGGGTATATCTTCGGAAATCTATTTTCTTATTTCCTGATATATTTGTAATAAACGAAAAATTCAGATTTCCTTGATCATGAAAAACGGCGCCACCGCCGGAAAGTCTCCTTACAACGTTGATATTGTTTGCCTTAATATAATCAACATTTATTTCAGCTAATGTATTTTGATTTATACCTATTATAATAGTAGGTTCATTGATATATAACAAAAATATATCTTCAGAAAACTCTTTTATTAAATACTCCTCCGAAGCAATGTTAAATGGAGGAAAATATGAGGGGGAGGTTATTATTTTCATTTTTTTATGTGACGAGTGACGGGTGACGAGTGACGGGTGACGTGTGACGAGTGACGGGTGACAAGTGACAAATCATTTTTAACTTTCAATTCTCAATTCTCAATTTTCAATTCTCAATTCTCATCCCGTCTTCGGCAGCAATTGTATTTGGAAATATTTCTACTGCTTCTGCAACGAGAACATCAGTGGTTTTGTATCGTTTGGAAAAATGTCCGATAATTAATTTCTTAGCATTGGCATCTCGCGCAATCATTGCTGCTTCTTTTGCAGTAGCATGAAATTTCTCAATAGCCTGATGTTGTAAGTCGGAAAGAAAAGTTGCTTCGTGATATATTAAATCTACATCTTTAATTATAGGTACAATTTCAGGAAGATACATAGTATCTGTACAGTAAGCATAAGAAGAAGCTGGTAATTTGCTGTAAGTTATTTTGTTGTGTTTATAAACATTTCCAGTATTGTCAATAAAATCATTACCGTTTTTTATTTCTGTAATTTGTTCAACACTTAGGTCATGTTTAATGATAAAGTCTCTTTTAACGTTTGGTAATTTTTCCTTTTCTTTAAACATAAATCCTGTTGTGTCAACGCTATGTCTTAGCGGAAAGCTTGTTACAGAGTAGTCTTTATCTTCAAAAATTATTTCAGGTTCATTCGGATTTGTTTCTATGAAATTAAGTTCGTAGCATAAAAAAGAATTAGAAGCTTCTAATTGGAAATTAATAATTTCCTTTAATCCTTTTGGGCCGAAGATTGTAAGGGGTTTATTGCGACCCATTAGATGGAATGTGGATATTAATCCGATTAATCCGAAAAAATGATCGCCATGAAGATGAGTGATGTAAATTTGATTTATAGCATTGAGTTTTATTCCGAACATTTTGAGTCGGATTTGCGTTCCTTCACCACAATCAAGCAACACACCGTTGCCTCCGACGTTTAAAAACTGAGCGGAAGTCCAACGGTGTGTTGATGGTATTGCGGAATTAGATCCGATTATAGTAATTTTTATCGACATAGACGACTACTTTTCAGAGTCTTCCATTTTGCTTTTTAAATTAGCAAGTTCTGCCAAGTCGCCAAGTGTAGCAACTTCATTGCTTTCATTTAGCTCTTGAATAGCCGATTTTTTACCTGTTTTATTTTCGTATTCTTTTGCTTTTTCAGCAGCAACAATATCTTGGAATACCTTTGAGTGAGAAACAACAATACGTTTGTTTATTTTATTAAACTCAATAACTTTGAAGTCTAATACATCACCAACTTTTATTGCGCTTCCGTCTTCTTTAACAGCGTGTCTACTTGGGCAGAAACCCTCAACATCATCAGGAAGGTTTACTGTTAAACCTTTATCTGTTGCAGAAACAACAGTTCCCGGGTGAATAGAGCCTTCTGTGAAAACTTCTGCATAAGCTTCCCAAGGATTATCTTCGATTTGTTTGTGGCCTAAGCTGAATCTACGATTTTCAGTATCTATGTCAAGAACAACAACTTCGAGAGGTTCACCAACTTTAGTGAATTCTGCAGGATGTTTGATTTTCTTGTTCCAAGATAAATCGGAGATATGAATTAAACCGTCAACTCCTTCTTCAAGTTCAACAAAAATACCGAAAGTAGTGAAGTTTCTAACCACTGCTGTGTGTTTAGAGCCAACAGGATATTTTTCTGTAATGCTTGCCCATGGATCCGGAATTAATTGTTTAATACCAAGAGACATTTTGCGAGCTTCTTTATCTAAAGTAAGAACAATAGCTTCAACTTCGTCGCCAACTTTTAAGAAATCTTGAGCGGTACGTAAATGTTGTGACCAGCTCATTTCTGAAACGTGAATTAAACCTTCAACGCCAGGAGCGATTTCGATGAATGCGCCGTAATCAGCTAAAACAACAACTTTACCTTTAACTCTATCGCCAACTTTAAGATCAGCATCTAAAGAATCCCATGGATGTGGTGTTAATTGTTTTAAACCTAAAGCAATACGTTTTTTGTTATCATCAAAATCAAGAATAACTACTTGTATTTTCTCATCAAGAGTTACAATCTCCTCAGGATGATTGATTCTTCCCCAGCTAAGGTCTGTGATGTGAATTAAACCGTCAACACCGCCTAAATCGATGAATACACCGTAAGTAGTGATGTTTTTAACTGTTCCTTCAAGAACTTGACCTTTTTCGAGGCGAGCAATGATTTCAACTTTTTGAGCTTCAAGTTCGTCTTCAATAAGAGCTTTGTGTGAAACAACAACGTTTTTAAATTCATGGTTGATTTTAACAACTTTGAATTCCATTGTTTTATCAACAAATATATCATAATCTCTAATAGGTTTAACATCAATTTGAGAGCCTGGTAAGAAAGCTTCAATACCAAATACTTCAACGATTAAACCGCCTTTTGTACGACTGAGAATATGTCCTGTGATAATTTCATCATTTTCAAATGCTTGATTAACTCTATCCCAAGATTTGAGTAATTTAGCTTTTTTGTGTGATAATTGTAATTGACCAGTAGAATCTTCTTGGTTTTCAACGTAAACTTCAACAGAATCACCAACTTTAAGATTTTGGTTGTATCTAAATTCTGATGCAGGAATAATACCGTCAGATTTGAAACCGATGTTGATAAAAACTTCACGAGGTGTGATACCAACAACAGTACCGTTGATTACTTCATGGTCTGCAATTTGATTTAATGTGTTTGAATAAAGATTTTCAAGTTCTTCACGCTCTTTTGTTGAATAAATGTCTTTGTCTTTACCTAAAGTATTCCAATCAACACGTTGCTTTACAGCTTCTT
>JAJDHA010000062.1 GCA_030265965.1 Odoribacter sp. OttesenSCG-928-L07 | reverse complement strand
GTAAAGTCAAAAAATAATTAATAATGACAATTAAAATAAAAACAAACAATTAAAATTATATTAAAATGAAAAAAAATGTTATTAAAACCAAAATTTTATTATCAATTATGATAATACCGCTATTATTTTCTAACCATATCTTTGCACAAGATGGTTATGATGAAGGCACAAGTTGGCATTATGGCGCAATGGTCGAAATTTTTCTTTCCGGAACACATTATACCCATCAACTTCTTGCAATTGATGGAGATACAATAATAAATGAAGAGACATTTCAACGTATGTATAAAAACGATCTGGGTTTTGATTTTCAATCGCCATATAATGTTGAATACATAAAGAAAACAGACTCTAAGGTTCTTTGGTATAATCAAGAAACAGGTGATGTGTCTATTTTATATGATTTTGCTGCAGAAGCAGGAGATAGTTGGGAGATATTAATATCGCATTGTTCATTAACAATTGTTGTTGACTCAGTCACTTATTCCGATTATAATGGTATTGTCAAAAAGAATCTTTATATAACTGATTATTTTTTAAATGGTTCTTATTCTTTTGAAGGAAGGTTTTTCAAAGGTAAGGTTATTGAAGATATTGGACATACAGTCGCCTACTTTCCCAACGATGGTTTCTATTATACGATGTGTGATGAAATATTAGATTTAGGTAGATGGTCTACAGGAATCAGATGTTATGAGGATAATGATTTGTTTTATAATTTCAACAACTATCCATGTGATACCCTTTGGGTTGTCCCTTTTGGAGGTGTTAATGAATATGATAAAAACGATTATAAAGTTTATCCGAATCCGACAACAAATATTCTTACAATCGAAGCACAGGATAATGTGGATATTATTGTTACCGACATTGTTGGTAAAAAGATTGTTGAAATGTATAACTGTAATTCTGTATACAATTTAGATACATCCAAATGGCATAATGGAATCTATTTTATTAATATTTATAGTAAAGGACAAAAAATTATTACAGAGAGAGTAATTAAGTCGGATAAATATTAGTTGAAAATTGAGAGTTGAAAAACAATAGCGAGTGACAATAGCGAGTGACAAGTTTGGAGTAAGTGTTAATCCTTGTCACTTGCTATTTATATTATGCAAATTCCGCTGTTTTGTCTATCCATTTTCCCCCATAAAAATAACATAAACAAAAAAATATCTCAAAAAAGTTTGAGAAATCAAAAATATATGTATCTTTGCAGTCCAAATTTTTAAGGAGATTTTGTTATGGCAAAGAAAACCAAAGACGCACGAATTCAAGTAATTCTTGAGTGCACAGAGCAAAAAGAGTCAGGAGTACCTGGAATTTCCAGATACGTTACAACGAAAAACAAGAAAAATACGCCTGATCGTTTAGAACGTAAAAAGTTTAATCCTTATTTAAGGAGAGTAACCGTTCATAAAGAAATTAAGTAAAAAATTATAGAATATGGCAAAGAAAACCGTTGCTACCTTGAGAACATCTTCCGGTAAGGATTTCGCCAAGGTTATCAGAATGGTAAGATCAGCGAAGACTGGTGCTTATACATTTGAAGAAAAAATTGTTACGCAGGATCAAGTTCAAAACTTTTTTGCGGGTAAATTAGATTAATTAATTAAAAATTTTAAAGTATGCCAACAAGGATCAGATTACAAAGAAAAGGTAAAAAAGGCAGACCTTTTTACCATGTAGTAATTGCGGATGGTCGTGCACCACGGGATGGAAAATTCATTGAGAGAATTGGCACGTATAATCCTATTGAAAATCCGGCTGAGATAGTAATAAACTCAGACCGCGCTTTATACTGGTTGCAAGTAGGTGCACAACCTACCGACACAGTTAGAAACATTTTGTCCAGTCAAGGTATTCTCCTTAAGAATCATCTTTTGATCGGTGTTAAAAAAGGTGCAATCACTCAAGAGCAAGCTGATGCAAAGTTTGATGTTTGGTTCCAAGAGAAACAAGCTAAAATTGAAAGAATCAGAAAAGCAAAAGAGGAAGCAGAACGCGATGCACGTAAAACAAGAATTGCAAGCGAGAAGAAAGTTAGTGATGCTCGCGCAGAAGCAATATCAAAACGTTTAGCAGAAGAAGCTGCAGCAAAGAGAGCTGCTGATGATGCTGCAAGAGCAGAACAAGAAGCAGTTGAAGCAACTACAGTAGAAACTGTTGTTGAAACAGAAGTAGAAACTGTTGAGGCTCCTGTTGAAGAAGTAACAGTTGAAGAAGTAGTTGTTGAAACACCGGCAGAAGAACCTGTAGCTGAAGTTGAGGTTGTAGAAACTGTTGAAGAAGCTCCTGTAAGTGAAGAACCTGTTGCAGAACAACCGGAAGAAAAACCTGCAGAATAATTTTTAACATTTAGATTTAGAAGAAATGGATAAATTAAGTTATAAAACAATATCGGCAAACAAAAATACAGTTGTTAAGGAATGGATCCTTATTGATGCCGAAGATCAAGTATTAGGACGATTGGCTTCGAGAGTTGCTATGATTTTAAGAGGTAAACATAAACCTTCTTATACTCCTCATGTTGATTGTGGTGATAATGTTATTATTATCAATGCTGAGAAGATAAAACTTACTGGTCTTAAAAAAGATCAAAAAGAATATGTTCGCCATTCAGGTTACCCAGGTTCTCAAAGATTCAGAACTGTAAATGAAATGTTGGTTAAAGATCCTACTTTCATTTTAAATAATGCTATCAAAGGTATGCTTCCAAAAAATGCTTTAGGAAGACAACTTTTAAGAAACCTTAGAATATATGCCGGAACAGAGCATAATCATGAAGCTCAAGAGCCAAAAACAATAGATCTTAATACAATTAAATAAAACAGATTATGGACGTTGTAAACACCATTGGTAGAAGAAAAGCCGCAGTTGCCCGTATATATATGAAAGAAGGCAGCGGCAAAATTATTATAAATAAAAGAGAATTAGAAAATTACTTTCCACTTCAAACACTTCGTTATGTTGTAAATCAACCATTTTCGATTACAAATACTGAAGGTCAATTTGATGTAAAAGTGAATTTAAAAGGTGGCGGTTTTAATGGTCAAGCTGAAGCATTAAGATTAGCTATATCTCGCGCTCTTTGTGAAGTTAATAAAGAAGAATATCGTCCTTTATTGAAAGCACAAGGAATGATGCATAGAAATCCGAGAGTTGTTGAACGTAAAAAACCGGGTCAACCTAAAGCTCGTAAGAAATTCCAATTCAGTAAACGTTAGAAATAAATATAGTTTAGTATCTAAATTGTTGAGACCGTTTTTACGCTACTTGACAATTGCATTAAACTTAAGAATGTAAACTAAAAAATTTAAAAATGCCAAGAACAAATTTTGACGAATTATTAAAAGCAGGTGTTCATTTCGGACACTTGAAAAGAAAATGGAATCCTAATATGGCACCATATATATTTATGGAACGTAATGGAATCCACATTATCGACTTGTACAAAACGCAAGCTAAAATTGATGAAGCAGCAGCTGCATTAAAACAAATTGCGCATTCAGGTAAAAAAATATTATTTGTTGCTACAAAAAAACAAGCTAAAGAAATCGTTGCTAATATTGTTAAAGAAGTCAATATGCCTTACGTTACTGAACGTTGGCCCGGCGGTATGTTAACAAACTTTGCAACTATCCGTAAAGCTGTTCGCAAAATGTCTTCTATCGATAAAATGATGGCAGCAGGCACATACAAAAATATTTCAAAACGTGAGAGATTACAAATCGAACGTGAAAGAGCTAAATTAGAGAAAAACTTAGGAAGTATCGCAGATTTAAACCGCTTACCTTCAGCTCTTTTCATTGTTGATATTTGTAAAGAACATATCGCGGTTGCAGAAGCAAAAAAATTAGGTATCCCAACATTTGCTATCGTTGATACAAATGCAGATCCAAATTCAGTTGATTTTCCAATTCCAGCTAATGATGATGCAGCAAAATCAATTGAAATTATTGTTAAAGCAATGGCAATAGCAATTGAAGAAGGAATAAACGAGCGTCGTTTAGATAAAGAAAAACGCAACGAAGAAGATGTAGATAATCAAATGGAAGATGATGAATTTACAGAAAAAGTTGTTGAAGATAAAGAAGACGGTGAAGAAACAGAGAAACCGAGAAGACGCAGAAAAAATTAATTTTAAAAATAGAAAGGAAATATATGGCTAATATTACAGCAGCAGAAGTAAATAATCTTCGCCAAATTACAGGAGCAGGAATGATGGATTGCAAAAAAGCTCTCGTTGAAGCTGAAGGTGATGTTGAAAAAGCAATAGAAATATTACGTAAAAAAGGTCAAAAAGTTGCATCAAACAGAGCTGATAAAGATGCAAATGAAGGTAAAGTAATAGCAAAAGTTTCTGCCGATAATACTTTTGGCAGCATGATTATGCTTAATTGCGAAACCGATTTTGTAGCTAATAGTGAAGCTTTTGTTACTTTCGCTAATTCAGTAGTTGATTTAGCAATAGAAAAAAGAGTAAAATCTTTAGATGAACTTTTACAACAAAATATTAACGATAGAACTGTTGAACAAGCTATAACTGATTTAGGCGGTAAAACAGGAGAAAAAACTACTTTAGCTCATTACGAATGTCTTGCCGGCGAAAGAGTTTTTGCTTATAACCATCTTGGCAATCGTTTAGCTACTTTACTCGCTTTGAATAAATCAAATAATGAAGTTGAAGTAGTTGGTCGTGAGTTAGCAATGCAAGTTGCTGCTATGGCTCCGGTAGCTGTTGATGAAACAAGCATTCCTCAAAATATTATCGACAAAGAATTAGAAATAGCTAAGGATATTGTTCGTCAAGAAGGTAAACCTGAGGATATGGTTGAAAAAATTGCAATGGGTAAATTGAATAAATTCTTTAAAGAAAATACTCTTGTAAATCAAATTTTTGTTAGAGATGGTAAGAAAACTGTTGCAGAATATTTGAAACAAACAGATCCTACATTAAAGGTTACTGAATTTAAAAGATTAATATTAGGAGAATAATAAAATAGGTTTTATAGTTTGTAGAGCTGTTGTGAAGAAATTTGCAGCGGCTCTTTTTTTATGCTCAAATTTTATTACGAAAGCTATACTTCAGAATCCTTCGTTAATTCGGAACTTTCTTTTTCTCTTCCCTTTTCTACCTTCTTCACAACTAATATACTGCATTCATATAATAATTGCAGCGGAAGTGCAACTAATATCATCGTGAAAATATCAGTAGTCGGAGTAATTATTGCCGCAAGAATAAGAATGATTACAATTGCAACTTTTCTGTATTTTTTTAATAATGCAGATTTTAAAATTCCAATTTTAGAAAAGAAATAAGCTACAACAGGCATTTCAAAAACTAATCCGATCATAAAAATTAATGAAAGAAAGGTAGAAATATAAGAATTGAGTGAAATTTGATTTGGAACAGACTCACTTACCTGATATGTGCTTAAGAAACTTAATGTTATTGGGAAAATAATGTAATATGCAATAAATACCCCGAGAAAAAACAAAAACACAAAAGAGATAATTCCTTTTGCAGCCGGTTTTTTTTCTTTGAAATATAATGCAGGAGATACATATAGCCATATTTCTGTAATAATGTATGGCACAGCAACTATTAAACCTAAGTAAAAAGAAATTGATAGGTGGATGAAAAGTTGTGCAGATAAATTAATATTAATAAGCTTAACATTATCTGTCATAATATTTACTTCCGGCGAGAAAGTATGCAAGATGTTATTAATTATCTTGTATGAAATAAAACTATTGTTACAAGGAGCTAAAACTATTGAGTTAAATACAAAATCTTTGAAAATAAATGCCACAACGGTTAAAATTAACACTACGATTATCGACCGTGCTAATGTCCATCGTAGATCTTCCAAATGTTGCCATATTGTTGCTTCCTTCATAATTTTGCAATAATTTTATGAGTCAGCTTTTTTATTTTCGCTGTCCTTTTCTTTTGTATTCGGTGAGTTGATATCATCTTTAATATCGTCGAACTGATCTTTAATATTATTTACAGCTTTATTATATTCGCGAACGCCTTTTCCTAATCCTTTCATCAACTCCGGAATTTTTTTTCCACCAAAAAGAATTAATACTATTAAAGCGATAAATATGATTTCTTGTGCACCAAGAACCCCGAGAATAATATTTAATACTGTCATAACATAAGTCTATATATTAAAAAAGAGCCACAAGTGACTCTTTTCTAATATATAAAAAAACAATTATTATTTGATTTGAATTACCAAACGTTTTTCAACGCTCCAGAAAGCTCCCGGATTAGTAATAATGATTTTTTCAACAACCTTGTCTTTAGTAACAATTTCATAAGATGAAGCAGGATGAGCGCTCAAAATTGTTACCTTTTTAGAATTAACATTGATTTCAGTTGTTGTTCTAAGATCAATTTTTGTGAAGTTTGCATTGGTTGATTTGACAACTCTTCCTTTGTTGTCAATAATGCCGTTTTCTTTAAGAGTTCTCTTGTTGCCAACAGCATACCATGCAGTATTAATGGTGATAGTGTGATCATTGAGTTGACCTTCAAGGGTTTCGATTTGCAATGTTTTTGTAGAAACTGTTTCTTCAAGAACATTAATTTGACCGATTTGTTTTTCTACTAATGCACGTAATTCAATGATTTCTTTATTTCTAGCATCAAGTTGTTCCTCAAGGTTTGCAACTAATTGTTTTAGGTTGTTAACTTCCTTTTTCGACTTGCTAAGTTGATTTTGCAATGAACTTATTTGTTTTCTGCTGTTATCTACAAGTTCATAAAGATCGGCAATGTCTTTTTTTAGTTGATCTTTTTGTTCTTGAGTTGTTGCACCTTTTTGCTCCATTGTTTCAGCAGTTATTTCACCGCTTTTAACTTTTATGGACTCAATGGTTTTTTGTACTTCAACAATAAGTCCGATAAATTCATTTATCTCTAATTGTTGATCGTTAATTTGTTGATTTTTAGCATTTACAACAACTTGTAAACTGTCTTTGCTGTTTTGTAATGCTGCGATTTCTTTTTTGTATTTTGTACATGATGTTGTACCTAATACAATGACGATCAGTGATAATAATAAGCCAATCTTTTTCATATTAATTTTAATTTAATTGTTAATATTTCTAATATCATTTATGTTATAAATTTCAAAATCAAGGTTAATAATTGAATGAAAATTTGTTATAAAAAATAAAAC
>JAJDHA010000061.1 GCA_030265965.1 Odoribacter sp. OttesenSCG-928-L07 | reverse complement strand
ATATTAAATACGATATAAATAAACAAGGAGTTATGACTCTTCAGGTAGAAGAAAATTATATATTAGAACCGACAACAAATTTTCCTATTACAATTAAAATTTTTACTCCAGAAACTCCAGAAATTATTCTTAACGGAAGCAGCATTATCTATTACAATGATATAAATTTAGAAAAATGTTCATTATCATTAAATAATCATTCAAAAGCTTACTTCATTAATGTAAATATTGCAAAAGCAAATATTACTTTATCTGATCAAACATCTGTTGAATCAGACGGTTTTGTTGTTGACCGTTTAGAAATGAGCTCAATAACTTCCAGCAAAATAAGATTACGCGAAGTGGATATTAACGAAGCCACCATTGTTTCTCGATCGGCTGGCGACAGCTACCTAACGGGAAAATGTAATATTGGTACATTTACTGTTAGAAGTTCCGGAGATATTGATACAAAAGAGATGCTTACTTCTAATTGTACTATAACAATTGAAAGTAGCGGCAGCATATATGCTCATGTATTAAGTACCCTCAAAGGAGTTATTAATGGTTCCGGAAATTTATATTTAAAAGGCGATGTTAATACCGATAACGTAATAATAAAAAATACCGGGAGAGTGATTCCTTTGTAAGAATAGGTTACTTGGGCGGAGGGGATGTGGTGTTTCTTACGTTTATATGCTTTTTGTACGAATTATTAAGCTATTGTTTATATAAAATTATTTTTTTAATTCCAATTTCAGCATTTCATAAATTTCTTGCCATGACTTTTTATATAGTTCTGTTGATGGGTCTGCAAGTTTTCCAAAAGTATTTGATGAATAAAACTTGTCGGATGCTGTTTCTTCGTCAATATTGAAGTCTATAATAAGCTGTTCAATTAGCGGCTCGCCCATTTCGGAAATTTGATATTCTATGTTTTTTGTTTTTCCTACGTAATCAAGCATTTGAAGCGACCGACCAGTGCAAAAACAAATTTGATGTGTGTGTTTTATAAACTTTAGTTCTTCCAAAAATTGTTCTTTCGATATGCCACCTCTCAAATACTTTTTTATTCGTGTAGCAATTTTGTCATCGGCAACAGGCCCTTCAACAATATCATAATCGTGTACAGGATGTTGTAGGGTTACGTTTCTGTTTTCTGCTACAAAATCAAGCCAATTTTCATTGTATTCGGCAAACCGTAGTACTTTTAAATCGAAATGCAAAAACGCATTTTCATTAAAGTCAAATTCAGTCACATAGCCGTTTGTCCCGTTGTCTAACCCTTTACGTTTAGCCCAAAATTGTGCTTGTTCTTTGATATTAGTTACATAAAAACCTTGTCCGAAATCTTTTCCTATTTCGCATTGAGATAAATCAATTTCAATTATCTCTTTGTAGCTCCCATGATAAACTCTCATATTTTTCCTCCATTTTTACGGCAAATCTCATACATGCTTCTTACTGCCCAAAACGGGTTGTCTGTATGCAACGCCCACCAATGTTTGTTTAGATAATCAATACCGCCGTATTGTTTTAAATATTGATATGCTTTTTGTACATTCATTTTATATGCGAGAGCAAATTCGGGAATAATAAAACTTATAAAGCTTATTTTATCACTTGTTTCTTTGGTTAGCGTTTGTGTTTCCATGATTTATTCTTTGTAACAATATTTCTTTGCAAAGATAATAACTTTCAACATATCTAAACAAAAAATGGAGAACAACCCAATGCTCTCCATTAAAACTTATTTCGTAAAAATATACTTCTCTCCAATTATTATTATGTATGCATCACTTTTTCGGTTTAAACATTGGTTTAAACAAACCCCAAATTTCACCCGTCAAAACCACTTTCTAAGTCCAATTGAGAAGTTACTTGTGAAATTACTTCACACAACTTTTCTAATCACAACTTCTCGCTAACTTCCTATTCTCACGTACGTACAAACAAAAAAAGAGCATCCAAAATAGGACACTCTCTTGCTCCCCCTGCTGGACTTGAACCAGCGACCCTCTGATTAACAGTCAGATGCTCTAACCAACTGAGCTAAGGAGGAATTTTCGTCTTTAAAAAACTTTGCAAAAGTATAAAAAATTTTAATAATAAACGTATTTTTGCAAAAAAAATTTATCTAATCTTTAAAAATGAAAAAAATAATTGGAATTGGAAACGCATTAATGGATATAATGGTTCCTGTTGATTCTTACAATATTATCGATGAAATAGGTCTTCCGCACGGAGGAATGGTAATGATTGACAGAGAAAAATATGATTTTATTCTTGATAAAATAAAAAATATCGACAAGGTTTATATCGCCGGTGGTTCTGCCTCAAACACAATTTACGGATTGGCAAAATTAGATGTTCCATGTTCTTTTTTCGGAAAAGTTGGTGATGATGAATTAGGTAAAGCTTACGAACAAGATTTACGTAACGCCGGAGTTAAACCTAACTTAATCGTTTCTAACGAAAATGCTACCGGCTGCGCAATTGCTTTTGTTACTCCTGATGGTGAAAGAACTTTCGCAACATATTTGGGAGCTGCTGCCGAACTTAACGAAAGTAATATCAGCGAAATCCAATTCAAAGGTTACGATATTATTCATATTGAGGGTTACCTATTGTTTAATTATAACTTAGTGAAAAAAGTAATGGAAATAGCTAAGTCGCTGAATATGAAAATATCATTAGATTTAGCTGCTCATAATTTTGTAGAAGGAAATCGTGAGATTATTTTAGATCTTTTGGAAAATTATGTTGACTATTGTTTTGCAAATGAAGAAGAATCAATGGCTTTAACAGGAATGGAACCCTTTGATGCCTTAGAAATGCTTTCAAAACATTGCGAATACACTATTGTTAAACTTGGTGCAAATGGTTCTTTAATTAAACATAATAACTCTGTTTATGAAGTTGATATATTTCCCGCCGATACAATAATTGATACTACGGGAGCCGGCGATTTATATGCTTCAGGATTTATTTATGGTATTATTAATGATTGTTTGCCAATAATTTGTGGTGAATACGGATCTCTTTTGGGTTCGAAAGTTATTGAAGTTTATGGCGCTCGCATCCACGATTGGACAAAAATATTAATTAATAAGAAATAAAGTAAAACCTAAATAAATATTTTTGTTAGTTCAATGTGACAATTATCTCAAAAACAAACAATTAAAATTATATTCGCATGAAAATAGCCGTTATTATTCTTACCGTTATATTCTTTTTAATTACTCCCGCATTCATTTTAAGATTATGTTATGTGTCGAAATTCGCCAACAAAATCGGCGCAGTTTTAATATGTTATGTTGTGGGAATGATTTTCGGACAAATATTCATCAATGATTATAATGCAAACATTCCTGATATTTTATCTACAATATTAATTCCGTTAGCATTGCCAATGTTACTATTTGAACTGAATATCAGATCTTGGAAAAAGGTTGCCGGAAAGGCTTTCCTCTCAATGATATTGGCAGTCGGATGTTTAATTATTGCTATTGTTGTAGGCTTTTATCTGTTTAGAGATAGTATTGACGAGGCAAATAAAATAGGCGGATTGCTTGCCGGTGTTTATACCGGAGGCACTCCAAACCTTGCTTCAATAAAAGCTGCATTGGGTGTTAGCGACGAAATATATATTGCTGTTAATACAGTAGATATGATTATTTGCGCCTTCTATGTCTTGTTTTTAATTTCATTTGCGAAAAAACTTTTAGGAAAATTTTTGCTTCCTTTTCCTCATAAAATTGAAACTCCGGAAGAAATTAATGAAGAAAAAAGAGTTATCAAACGTCTTAAATCTTGGTTAAGTTACGTTAGTTTTCCTAATGTGTTAGCTGCATTTGGTGTATCAATTCTTATTGCTTTAATCGGTGCCGGCATTGGTTTCGGATTAATTAAAAACGAAGCTATTCAAATGGCTGTCATCATATTAACTATTACAACCCTTGCAATAATTGCATCAAATATCAAAGCGGTTAAAAAAATCAGAGGCAGCTTTGATGTCGGTATGTATTTGATTTTAATTTTCAGTATTGCCGTCGCCAGCATGGCAAATTTCGATACAATTACAAAATCATTTTTACCACTAATGGGTTATATAACAATTGGCGTTTTCGGCACATTAATTTTGCACATAATTTCATGTAAAATTTTCAAAATTGATGTTGATACCATGATGGTTACATCGGCAGCTTTAATTTGTTCGCCGCCATTTGTTCCTGTTGTCAGCGCCGCCATCAAAAACAAAGAAGTATTAATGTCGGGATTAACCGTCGGCATAATTGGTTACGCCGTTGGTAATTACCTTGGTGTATTTATTTCGTACTTTTTAGGAATACTTCCATAGTTGTTTTTTTGTATTTTTTGGGCGCGCCCCTCACTTCGTTCGGGTCGGGCTTTTACTTTGTATCTCCTCGCGCTATATTTCTCCGCATCTTCATCGTACAGACGCAATGAATTGCGTCTCTATCATTCATTTTCCTTGCGCTGCGGGGTAACCGCTGCAATCCCTCGCGCAGCTCGAACTCATGTTTTATTCGAGGTAATTTGTCTTATGTTTTTTATATAATATAAATTTCATAAAAAGCGCCAAACCCGGAAGTAAAAAGCAGCCAAACCCGGAAGTGAAAAAGCGCCAAAATCCGAAATAAAATTGACGCCAATAAAATGGGAGAACCATCTTTTTTAATGGTTTTAACTGGTGGACAATTTGCTTATCGCCGCGATGACGGCGTGTTGGTGGTACCAATAGGATGTTTGAAGAGTTAGCTAAAGGGGTAACCGCAGCAATCAGACGCGCAGCTCGAACTCGTGAGAGTTGCAATAGATAAATCATCTCCGTGCCCTCAATACTTCTCCGTGCCTCTCTGTGTTCTCCGTGCCTCCGTGTTATCCATCTCAAATTCCAAAATCCCACCATTCATTATTTCAGCATGAGTAATATATTTTCTATCAATAAGTTTCCCATTTAACTTTATCGATTTAATATATCTACTTTTATCACTCACTTTATCAGCTTTAATAACAAGCTTCTTTGAATTTGGCAAGTTTATTTCCATATAAGGCAAATACGGCGCACCAAAAACATATTGATCGCTGCCCGGACAAACAGGATAAAATCCCATTGCCGAAAAAATGTACCATGCCGACATTTGTCCGCAGTCATCATTTCCGCACAATCCATCTATCTTGTTTTTGTACATTTCATTCATTATCTCCCTAATTCTAAATTGCGCTTTCCACGGTTCGGATGTCCAAGCATACAAATACGGAATATGATGACTCGGCTCATTTCCTTGAACATAATTTCCCATAATTCCTTCGCGTGTAACATCTTCGGTGTTTTCAAAAAATTCATCTGGAAGAAACATTGTAAACAAAGAATCCAATCTATTAATGAAAGCTTTATCGCCACCCATCAACTCAATTAATCCCTCAACATCATGCGGAACGAAAAATGAATAATTCCAAGAATTTCCTTCAATAAATCCTTGTCCATGAGTTTCTAAAACATCAAAGTCTTTTTTCCATCTGCCATCAGAATACTTAGGACGGAAGAATTTTATCTCGCTGTCAAAAAGATTTTTATAATTCAATGCTCGCTTTTTATATTCTTCAGCAACATCAGTTTTACCGAGTTTTAAAGCAGTATTATAGATTGTCCAATCATCATAAGCATATTCCAAAGTAATCGACACAGCACTTCCATTTTTTTCAATAGGAACGTAACCGAGTTGCTTATAGTCGGCAATATTATCATAATACAATAAGTTTGAGCTATTTATCATGGCTTCGAACGCAAGATTATTATCAATAGGAATATTTTTTGCAATTGCGTCTGCCATTACCGAAACGCTGTGGTAACCAATCATACACCAATTTTCGTTTCCCATGTGACTCCAAACGGGCAATGCTTTATGAACACTTTGTGAGTAATGCGCTAACATTGAGTTCAGAATATCTTTACTTCTGTCAGTATCAATGATATTAAGCAAGGGGTGAAGCGCACGAAATGTATCCCAAACAGAAAAAATCGTATAATTTGTAAAACCTTCCGCTTTATGAATATTATGATCTATTCCTCTATAATTGCCGTCAACATCCATATAAATCGACGGATTAATCATTGTGTGATATAAAGAAGTATAAAGCATGCTTAGCTGATCATCTGTGCCTTTTGCGTCAATAACCGACAGAGCTTTGTTCCAAGTGTTGTGTGCTTTCTCTTTAATTTCATCAAAAACAAACGGGGAAGCTTCTGCTTGCAAGTTTTTCAGCGCTCCATCAGTACTAACAGCAGATAATGCAACTTTGATTTCAAGATTATCCGTATCATCATCACAAAACTCAAACCAACAAACAACTTGTTTTCCGCCTATTTCAGGAAAATTTTCATTCATATTAAATTTTCTCCAAAAACCTTGATATTTTGACGGTGCAAAATCTTTATAGCCATAATTTTCAATCTTTTTTGAAAATGATATTGCAAAGTAGGTATAATTTTCTCTGCTCCAACCGTTTGTAATTCTATAACCAGTTATCAATGTATCATTTTCAACACGAACATTTGCCCAGAGTACTTTTCCGTCATAATTATAAATTCCATGTTTTAATTCGAGGATTATTTTCGCTCTTTCGTTTTCCGGAAATGTATATTTATGAACTCCTGCTCGCTGTGTAGCTGTGAGTTGCGCTAAAATATCATAACTTTCTAACTTGACTTCATAATAACCCGGTTCTGACTTTTCCGTATTATGATTAAATGTTGAGCGATAACCTAATTCCGGATTTTCTTTAGTTCCCGGAATTAATTTTGTTTCACCCGTGTACGGCATAATCAAAATATCTCCAAGATCAGAGTGACCCGTGCCATTAAAATGAGTATGAGAAAACCCAATAATAGTGTTATCATCATATTGATATCCTGCACAATAATTATAAACATCTTTTTGATATTTGCCATCGATATTATGAGGAATATTATCCGTATCCGGACTAAGTTGAACATGACCGAAAGGAACACAAGCACCCGGGAAAGTATGTCCCATGCTTTTCGTTCCAATCATTGGATTGACATATTTAGTATAATCTTTCTGTGCAGAACTTTGCGTTATTGTTAAACACAAAAAACAAATGGTAATAGACTGTTTCAACATGATAATAGAATTTTTACAAAAGTACTAATTAGTTTGTGTTTGAAAAAAAGTTTTGTAGAAAACGATGATATTTCTTAAAAGACTAAGCCCCGCTCACCCTATTCATACCTTCATCTCCCTCTGACGTGAAACGTCACATTTCAATACCCATTTTACGGCTAAA
>JAJDHA010000060.1 GCA_030265965.1 Odoribacter sp. OttesenSCG-928-L07 | reverse complement strand
AAAATTTAATTCTTGAAGGTGATTTTTGTATTGATATCGGCGCAAACTTAGGATATTACTCTTATTTTATGTCAAAATACGTTGGAAATACGGGAAAGGTTTTTGCTGTGGAACCAATTCCAAACTTTGCAGAGATTTGGAAAAAGAATGTAGCAAAAACTAAGATCAAAAATTTATATTTATTTCCTTTCGCTCTCGGTGAAACAAACAAAACAGTAAAAATGGGAATGCCTGTAATTGACGGCGTTCTCCATCATGGAATGACAAAGGTTATTAGCGACGACTCTAATTATGAAAAAGTCTTTGATGTCCAAATGCGAAATCCAAAGGAGGTATTTGGAAATCTGGAAAAGATCGATTTTATCAAAGTTGATATTGAAGGTTATGAAAGTGTGGTCTTTGAGCAATTGAAAGAAATTATTTCAATACATAAACCTTTGATACAAAGCGAACTTGGTGGAATTGAAAACAGAACAAAAAGTATTGATATTTTGACAAATCTTTCGTACAAAGTTTGTGTTTTAAAAGACAATAATTTAATAGAAATCTCTCCGTCAGATGCCGGAAATTATAATCAGGATTTTTATTTCGTCACACCCTCCCACCTTATTTAAGTGGAATCTGTCACATTTTTCTAAGTAATTGGAGAAGTGCATGCCATTTCTCTACTTCGCAAATAATAATTATCTTTGCATCTTAATTAAATATCTAATATTGATATAGTTTATATATGAAAAAAAATAAAAACATTTTTCTTACCGGCTCTACCGGCACAATGGGTTTCGAAGGACTGACGCGTTTGGTTAATGATACTGATCATCAGATGACTCTTTTGGTTAAGAAAGATAAAAAAAACATTAAGAAGTTAAAACCTTTCGAGGGAAACAATAGAGTTCGTATTGTTTGGGGTGATTTGCGTAATTACGAAAAAGTTCTTGAATGTGTTACCGGCGCCGATTATGTACTTCACGTCGGAGGAATGGTTTCTCCAAGAGCTGATAAATATCCTGAAGAAACAATGGACGTCAATATCAACTCCATTATTAATATTGTTAGAGCCATTAAAGCTCAGGAAAATCCTGATAAGACCAAACTAATCTACATTGGCTCGGTTGCACAAACCGGACATAGAGATGTGCCTAACCATTTTGCCGGAACAAAAGATGTAATGAACCCAGCTCATTTCGACCATTATGCAGTTTCTAAAATCATGGCAGAACAAATTATGGCGGAATCTGGCTTAAAATATTGGGTAAGCTTAAGACAATCAGGCATTCTGTATCCGGCTTTAGTAAAAAAAGGCATTAACCCTATTACATTTCACGTACCTTTAAGAGGTGTTCTTGAGTGGGCAACGGTTGAAGATTCTGGAAATTTGCTTGTTAAAATCTGTGACGATAATGTTCCTGAAGAATTTTGGAGAAACTTCTATAATATCAGCAGCGGCAAAGCGTATAGACTTACCAACTATGAGTTTGAAGTACTATTGATGAAAGCAATACATTGTCCGCCACCGGAAAAAATATTCGAAACTAATTGGTTTGCCCTTAGTAATTTCCACGGTTGCTTTTATACTGACGCCGACAAATTGGAAGATTTTTTACATTTCAGACTCAATACTCCTATTGATCAATATTTCAAACATATCCAAAAGGAAGTTCCCGGATATTTTAAACTTGCTAAGATTGTTCCCGCAGGTGTAATTAAGTGGTTTATGAAAAGAATTGCAAATTCGGAAGGTACTGGGACATTGAATTGGATTAAAACCAATAATGAGGAAAAGATTGCTGCTTATTTCGGTTCGCTTGAAGAATGGAAAAACATTCCATCATGGGACAAACTCGACAAAAGCCATCCTTCTGAAGAATGCCCGGACATTAACTACGGACAATGTTTCTGTAAACCAACTGAAGAATGGGATATTAACGATATGCGTGAAATTGCAAGTTTAAGAGGAGGAAAATGTTTGTCGGAGGAAATGATTAAAGGCGATATTGATACTCAATTGTTATGGGAAAATGAATCTCATGATCAATTTTATGCTTCGCCACGATATGTTCTGTTCGGAGGTTATTTCCCTGATCATAGATTGATCGAAGAAGACAAAAAATTCTATCGTAAATAAATTGCAGAATGGGACAAGTTGTAAAACAAAGCATTAAAGGCACAGTTGTAACCTATATAGGAGCTGCTATTGGGTTTATTACAACCTTCTTTGTTCTTACAAACTTTTTAACTGCTGAAGAAATCGGATTTACTCGAGTTCTGGTTGATGCAGCCATACTTTTTGCCGGATTAGCTCAAATAGGAACAAGTGCCTCAATAATAAGATTTTATCCTTATTTCAAAAACAAAGAGGAAAAAGATAATGGATTCTTCTTCTGGACTTTAGTCGTTCCTTTTGTGGGGTTTTTAATCTTCAGCATTGTATTTTTAGTCCTGAAAAATCCAATCAGCAGCTACTTATTAGAAAATTCATCTCTTTTTATCGACTATTATTACTTCATCTTTCCGATGGCTTTTTTCTTGCTTTACATGGCAGTATTTGAAACAAGCTCCAATGTTTTGATGAGAATTGTTGTGCCGAAGTTTGTAAGAGAAGTTCTTGTTAGGTTACTTACGCTTGTTGTTTATTTACTATATTCTTTTAAAGTAGTGGGTTTAAACGGATTAGCAATTGGCTTATGCAGCGTTTATGCGGTAGCAAGCATTGTTAATATTATTTATGTTATTTCTTTTGGTAAGATTTCTTTTAAACCTGATTTCAAATATATCACAAAAAAACTACGAAAAGATTACACAAACTATACAATCTTTTTAGTTGCTGCTGCACTCGGAGGAGCAATTACACCGTTTATTAACACTTTCTTTATCAGTGGTGAATTGGGTTTAACTTATACCGGCATTTTTGCAATTGCAATAAATATTGCTGCAATTATTGAAATTCCATATCGCTCTTTAGGAGCCATCTCACAACCACATATCTCACATGCCATAAAAGAAAACAATTTTATTGAAGCAAATACACTTTCTAAAAAAGTATCTCTTCACCAATTTGTTGTTGGATTATTTCTTTTATTCATTATCTGGATAAACATTGATTTGATCTTCACACTATTACCGCAAGGAGAAATTTATTCGGTAGCAAAATATGTTGTTTTAATATTGTGTCTCACACGTTTATTAAATTCAACTTTAAGTATTGGAGTTACCATTCTCAACTTCTCAAAACATTACTACTATTCTTTAATATTTACTTTTATTCTTACAGTTGCAGCAATAATTTTAAACAACTATCTAATACCCATTTGGGGAATTAACGGTGCAGCGCTTGCAAGCTTAATGTCTTATATTTTGTACTTCGCCCTACTACTCAGCGTGGTATATTTCAAAACCAAAACATCACCGTTTTCACTTAATCAGTTGAAAGTTTTAGGAATAATAATTTTTATGTTTGTCTTAAATTTCATTTGGACAAAAACCTTATCGCCTTTAGTGCTAATTTTAAATTTTTCCGAATTGATTTGTGAAATAATTGACGGGATATTAAGAACCGGAATAATATGTCTTGTTGGATTATTCTTAACTTATAAATGGAATGTATCAGAGGAGATAAATAAATTAATTTTGAGAATAAATAACTTATGGACTAAAAGTCCATAGTTTCTTTTACTAATAAAAATCGCAGTCAACATCATTGCGAGGAGCGCAGCGACGAATCAATCAAAAAAACAAAACAATTTCGCTGGATTTCTTCGCGTTCGGCTCGCGGTGACCAAAACTGCAAAGATTTATAGAAACAAAAACACCTGCATTAAATGCAGGATTTTAAACGTTAATAAGAAAATAAATGAACAAAGCTATATCAATTCTAATAGTCGCAGTTGTCTTTATCAGTTGTACAAATAAATCTAACAATACGGATCTTCTAACTGTTTTTGAAAAAACAAATTATCTTCAAACAGCTAATTATGAGGAAACTATTAAACTTTCTAAAAGTTTTGCTTCTTCATTTAAAGAAATTAATTATGTGGAAATTGGAAAAACACTACAAAACAGAGAGATCCCTTTATTAATCTTGGATAAAGACGGATTGACAAATCCTGAAATTATCAAGAATAAAGGCAGATTAGTTGTTATGATTAATGCGTGTATTCATCCGGGAGAGCCAAATGGAAAAGACGCCGGACTCATGCTGTTGCGCGATCTTGCAAATAGAAAATTTAAAAATACTAATGAACTTTTAGATAATATTTCAATTATTTTCATTCCTGTGTGCAGTCCGGATGGTTTGGCAAATTTTTCTCCATACAATAGAATCAATCAAAACGGACCGGAAGAGATGGGCTGGCGTGTTAACTCGCAAGGACTAAACCTCAACCGCGATTTTATCAAAGTTGAATCGCCGGAAATAGAAGCATTCATCAAAACATTCAACAAATGGGAACCTGATTTCTTCTTTGACACGCATTCTTCAAACGGCGCAGATTATCAGTACGTTCTAACCTACATGATTGAAGATAACAGCAATTATGATGAAGGCATTTCTTCGTGGTTATCAAACATTTGGGAGCCACAAATTAAAGAAAAGATGTTTGATTTGCACTACCCTATTTGTCGTTATGTTACTTTCAGAAATTGGGGCGACCCAACATCAGGATTGTATTTGTATCCATCAACGCCGATGTTTTCACAAGCTTATGCCGCTTCGAGAAATTGTCCGGGCGTACTAATCGAATGTCACATGCTGAAGCCTTACAAAGAGCGCGTTTACTCAACATACAATTTCATTCTCGAAACAATGAATATCGTAATCGAAAACAAAAGTTCATTACAGCAATCTATTGCAAACGCAAAAAACAATGATCTCCAAATGAAACAATTACCGATAAATTTCAATCCGTCTCAAAACGACAGCTTAATGATTGATTTTCTCGGATATGAATTTCAAAGCGTTAAAAGTGAACTTACAGGCGGCAATTATTATGTTTATGACAAAAGCAAACCTGCAGTGCTATCGTTCCCGATGTTTAACAATTGCTCCCCTGAAAAAACAATCAACATTCCTGAGAAATACATTATTCCGGTTGAATACACGAATATTATCAGACTATTAGAGCTGCATAATTTTGAAATTGAATATTTAAAAGAAGATCAAGAGTTAGAAATTAAGACTTACAAATTCGACAATGTTCGATTTAGAAGCACACCTAATGAAGGACATCAAATGTTAAGTAATTTCACGACAAACGAGATAAGCAGAAAGGTTAAATATCACGCCGGTTCCGCTATTGTTAGAACTTCTCAAAATGGAGTCAGATTATTAATAAGCATGCTAGAACCCGAAGTAAATAGTTCGCTTTTACGTTGGGGATATTTTAACACAATATTTCAAAGGGTTGAATATTTTGAAGTTTACAAAATGGAGCCAATGGCTGCTAAAATGCTACAATCCGATCAAGAATTAGTCAAAGAATATGAGCAATATCTAAAAGAAAATGACGGCAAATTATCACAACGTCAGATTTTAGATTGGTTTTATGAGAGAACGCCGTATTATGATGATAATTATTTGGTTTATCCGATTGGGAGGATGTGACGAGTGACATGTGACGAGTGACATGTGACGGGTTTTAACCACGGAGACACGGAGGTAAGGAGAATACAGAGATATGGAAAGCAGAAATGTATGAAAATACAAAAGTCCCCTTTAGGGGCAAAACATTCTGTTAATTCTGAAAATCATGTCATTCTGTCTACAAAATCTTTCAACTTTCAATCCTCAACTTTCAACTAAATATAACTACCTTTGCAAAAATTTTGAATTATGAAATTTGCTGATTACATTTCATTTAAACCAAGATTATTTCAATCTTTAAAAACTTATAATAAACAGAAATTTTTCGCTGATTTATTATCAGGTATAATCGTTGGAATTGTAGCCTTACCACTTGCAATCGCCTTTGGTATCGCATCGGGAGTTAGTCCGGAAAAAGGTGTGATTACCGCTATTATTGCAGGATTCTTAATTTCATTCTTCGGAGGATCGGATGTTCAAATCGGAGGTCCTACAGGAGCATTCATCGTGATTGTTTACGGCATTGTTCAACAATTCGGCGAAAAGGGATTGGTAATAGCAACGATAATTGCAGGTGTTATGTTGCTGCTGATGGGATTATTTAAACTCGGTTCAGTAATTAAGTTTATTCCGTATCCAATTGTTGTCGGATTTACCAGCGGTATCGCCGTCACAATCTTTTCGACACAAATGAATGATTTCTTCGGATTGAAAATGACGGATATTCCATCCGAGTTTATTCCAAAATGGATTGCATATTTTCACAATTTCGCAAACACTAACTTTATTGAACTTGGCGTTGCCGTGTTGGCATTATTAATAATTATTTTTATTCCAAAGATATCTAAAAAGATTCCTGGTTCTTTGGTTGCAATTATTGTATCAACTTTACTTGTTTTCTTTTTAAACAAGTATAATGTTCTTGGAATGCAAATTGAAACAATCGGAAACAGATACACCATTGATCCTAATATTCCGCGTCCCGTTGCGCCCAACATAGATTTTGCAGCTATCAGACAACTTTTACCGGCAGCTTTCTCCATCGCAATTCTCGGCGCTATTGAAAGTTTACTCTCAGCAACTGTTGCCGACGGCGTTATGGGAACAAAACATGATTCCAACACCGAGCTTATCGGACAAGGTATTGCCAATATCGTAACTCCTCTATTCGGCGGAATTCCTGCAACCGGAGCAATCGCAAGAACAATGACAAATATCAACAATGGCGGAAAAACTCCTGTCGCGGGAATAATTCACGCTATCGTACTACTAATGATATTATTATTTCTTGGAAGTCTTACAAAATACATTCCAATGGCTTGTTTGGCAGCAATATTAGTAATCGTTGCATACAACATGAGCGAATGGAGAACTTTCTTATCGCTGCTAAAAAATCCAATTTACGATGTAATAGTCTTGTTATTAACTTTCTTCCTTACCGTTATTTTCGATTTAACAATAGCAATTCAATTCGGATTATTAATAGCTGCTGTTCTATTTATGAAACGTGTTTACGACACATCTAAGATTTCTGTTGTAACGGATGTTGTTAATATTAACCAAGAAATTGATGTAAAATCCAACGAAGAACATTTGGTTCTCCCTGAAGGCGTTGAAGTTTACGAAATCGACGGTCCGTTCTTTTTTGGAATCGCAAATAAATTAGAAGAAATGATGTCTTTAAGAGACAAAAAACCTTTGGTACGAATTGTCAGAATGCGAAAAGTTCCGTTTATTGATTCGACAGGAATTCACAACTTGGAGACATTATACCGTTCATCAAAAAATTCCAAGATACAGATAATTCT
>JAJDHA010000006.1 GCA_030265965.1 Odoribacter sp. OttesenSCG-928-L07 | reverse complement strand
GATTGGAAGAGCACTCTAATGCTGTTAAAGCAGTTGCGCCGCTTACATCCAAACTTGTTAATTGATTGGAAGAGCACTCTAATGCTGTTAAAGCAGTTGCGCCGCTTACATCCAAACTTGTTAATTGATTGGAAGAGCACTCTAATGCTGTTAAAGCAGTTGCGCCGCTTACATCCAAACTTGTTAATTGATTGGAAGAGCAATTCAAATGTGACAAATCCGTATTGTTGCTTATCTCCAAACTTGTTAATTGATTGTACTCGCAAGCCAAATGAGTCAAAGCAGCATTATTGCTCACATCCAAATTTGTTAATTGATTGTTGTAGCAATTTAAAGTCTGTAAAGCAGTTGAGCCGCTAACATCCAAATCTGTTAATTGATTTCTGTAGCAATTTAAAGTCTGTAAAGCAATAGCACCGTTTACATTCAAACTTATTAATGGATTTCTGTAGCAAGTCAACTCAGTCAATGCTGTTGCGCCGCTTACATCTATTTCGGAAACCTGCCTGTTGTCAGTAAAATGAAGACGTGTGATATCTGTACCTATGGCTGCGGTAATTACTACCTCATGGGATTCGGTATCGCCATAAACGGGAGAAATTAATATAAGATCACTACTTCCATTGAATGTTTCGGTAGTATTTGCATCATCTCCCCAAGATACTGTAATATTGTTGGTACCGGTGGTCGCGTTAATAATAAACCATTCTGTGCCGCCTCCAATACCTGCCCATTTGAAAGTGATGCTTTGCGGCGGTGCAGCTTCCCAAGGCTGATTTAGCGTGCCGGAGAAAGCAGTGCCACTAACGCCGGAAGGAAGTGTGGTAGCAAAGGTACATGAGGCAGTACCGCTTTCACCGCTTAACCCGGTCCATTCAATATTATCTCCCGAAACAGTTGCGCCGGTAATGTCTGTTATAGCGCTGCCATTAAAATATAGCGGATTAACAATGCTAAGATTTCCGTTTGTTGCTGTTTCTTGCAGCATTGTTGGAGTTTGATCTCTAGCATACAAATAAATCAACGCAGTATTGTTGCTTACATCCAAACTTGTTAATTGATTGGCAGAGCAAGACAAAAAAGCCAACGCCGTATTGTTGCTTACATCCAAACTTGTTAATTGATTGGAAGAACATGATAATTCAATCAAATTCACATTATTGCTTACATCCAAACTTTTTATTTGATTGGAAGAACAACCCAGGCCTACCAATGCAATATTGTTGCTTACCTCTAAACTTGTTAATTGATTGGAAGAACAACCTAGGCCTTCCAATGCAATATTGTTGCTTACATCCAAACTTGTTAATTGATTGGAAGAACAATCCAGGCCTTCCAATGCAAAATTCTTGCTTATATCCAAACTTGTCAACTGATTGTCATTGCATTGCAAATATGCCAAAGCAGTTGCTCGGCTTACATCCAATTTTGAAACTTGTTTATTGTTAACTTCCAAACGTTGGATATCAGTACCAACATCAGCTGTAATTGTTACTTCATGATTATTGAAATCGTTATAAGGATTAATATTACAAATTTCAAGATCATGATACAATTGTAGCTCTAATACAATTGTAGTATTTGCTTCATCTCCCCAAGACACTGTAATAGTGCCGGTACCGGAAGTGAGTGTAATCATGAACGATTTTGTTTGATTACCATTGCCTGCCCATTCGAAAGTGATTATTTGTTGTTGGGCTAATAAACTTGTTGAAGAAAACAATAATATAAAAAGAATTATTGTTTGAGAAAATTTTAAAAACTGAAGTGTAATAGGTCTTCTCATTTAATTATAATTTTGTTAATATTTATTTTTCAATCAATTGAAATACATTTATGCTCTTTATCCTTCCAAGAACATCATTTTTTAGCAGCGGCAAATGTAATAAATTTTTATATATAAAAGTAAATTTTATGAGAAAATTGTGACTCGTTACATTCCATCTATTTAACGTATATTTGCAATCAAATAAATTATTTTGATATGAAAGATTTATACAAAAATTTGATTGCAATTATTTTTATTGTTTTTTTAGGATTGCTTTTTAATCATAAATATCTAAACACTTTTCCGTATCAAATACATGCGTGGGCGCAATCTGATAGATTTGCTCTTTCACTTGGTTTTGTTGAAAATGATTTGAATTTTTTTAAACCACAAACTTATTTGTATAATCACCAATTTCCTGACAAATGGCAAAATCCTTCGGAAACAACTGTTACCGCTGTTGAATTTCCTATGCACGATTATATTCCTGCAGTAATAATGAAATTATTGCATAATAACTCCTTTACTATTTCGCGCGTTTATATTTTGATTTACAGTTTTCTTGGTTTATTCTTTCTGTTTAAATTATCGTATTTATGTACAAAAAATTTCTTTAAGTCAATAATGATAATTTTGATAGCTGCCACATCGCCAATTTTTGTTTATTATCAGGCAGGGTTTTTACCAACAATTCCATCCTTAACAAATACAATTATTGGTGTTTATTTTTATTATCTGTTTTTAGTTAATAATAGAAATAAGAATTTTAATGTTTCATTAATCTTTTTTACTTTGGCTGCTATGTCGCGTTCTACTTTCGTCATTCCGTTGATTGCTGTTTTTTGTGTAGAATTTATCAGAATAATCAAAAAAGATTCAAAGTTATTGCCCAAGTTAGCGCCGGTATTTATTTCATTGATTTTTGTGTTTTTTAATCTTGTTTACAATAAAATTCTTAGAGATAATTTTGGTTCCATTTTTTTAAGTCAGCTTATGCCTGCAGAAAGTTTCTCTGAGTTTATTTCACTAATAAAGTTAAGTTTAAACAATTGGAACGGAGCGTATTTCTCTAATTATCATTATATAATATTTATAGGTATTGCTTTAGTCTCAATTTACATTATTGCAACAAGAAAAAAGAAAATTGTTAAACAAGATTCGTATTTCATTCTTTATATTACAACTATATTTATTGGTTGTGCCATGTTTCTTTTTGCATTAATACAACAATTTCCTGCACACGATTATTATTTTTTGGATTCTTTCTATTTTCCGATAATCTTATTAATGATATTCTTTCTGTCGGTTATTCCAGATTTTAAAAATAAAAATGTTAATGAAATTGTTTGGTTAGCGCTAACTCTTGTAATGATTTATCCGCTAAGTAATAAAGCTTTAGCATCGCAAGTCGAAAGATATTCTGAAAAAGATTGGAGTAGGACTGAGAAAACATACAATAGCTTTTTGAACTCTAAAACATTAATGGATAATCTTGGCATTTCGAAAGATGCAAAAATACTTGTAATTGATTGTCCTGCTCCTAATATGCCTTTTATTCTTATGGATAGAAAAGGTTTTGTTGTGATGAGAGTGAATGAAGAAAATATTTTAGATGCTTTGAATTGGAATTATGATTATATTGTTTTGCAAAATGAATATTATTTGTCGAGAATCTATCCGCGTTGTCCTGAGATTATCCATAAAATAAATAAGATTGGTGGGGATGATAAAATTTCAATCTTTGTTTTGGAAGAGAAAGCGCCGTATTTTGAAACATTCACAGATTTTGAATCTGAGATTTCCGATATTTGGACTAATGTTTTAAAATCAACAGAAGTCAGTTTTTCCGGTTCTCACACAGGATTAGTAACTCAAGATATGCTTTACGGATTGACTTATAAGTCAAAAGATATGACAATCCTTTCTGAAACAAATAATTTTGTTTTCTTTAACGCGAAGTTTTTGTGTCAATATATTGATGATTTTCATTTGGTATTATCCGTTGTACATAATAATCAAAACATTTATTATCAAAATTACAGCTTAGCTGACGCCCTTGCATGTACCCAAGAATGGGAAAACATCTCGGTAGGATTTGAAATTCCCAGAATAGACCTCACCAACTATGAGTTTGCTATTTACCTCTATAATCCCGGAAAATCAAGAATTTATTTTGATGATTTCTGGTTTGGAATTTGGTAATTTGATGATGTGATGATGTGATGAAAATACAAAGTCCCCTTTAGGGGATTTAGGGGCAAAATACAAACTCCCCTTTAGGGGATTTAGGGGCAAAATGATATGATGATTATCCCCAAAGGGGATTCCGAACGGTAGCCCGATAAATGTCAACACGCCCCCGCACACCGTAGGTGTGCGACGAAAGACATATAAAATGATTAATCATCAAATCACCACATCACCCGTCACTCTCAAAATTTCCTTCTTGTAATCAATTACGGCATTGTGTTCTGCAAGGAAATCATTGCCGATTATACCGTGGAGTTTGATATTGGATGCGGCTTCTAATGCTGCGAAGATATCGGATAAATTTGTGATTATTAAGGGAAAATCGTGTAATGTCATTCTGTTGAAATGTATTTTGTTTACAATGCACTCTTGGCTCTTATGTGATGATGTGCCAAGTCCCATAATGTCTGCACCTTCTTTAATCTGTTTTAATTCTTTCTTGCTCAAAAAATATTCTAAGCTTTCCTCGTTGATGCAAGTGCGTGTTGCGCCTGTATCGATTAAAAACAAAACATTCTTTCTGTTGATTTTTGCGCTGATATATCTTAACGAACCATTTCTGTCGTCAAGACCATCTATTGTTAATAATTTGATTTTGTGATTCATGTTTATAAATATTGTGATGTGTAACCTTTTCCTGATTCTTTGACTTCTTGTGGTGTGCCTGTAACAATAATTTCGCCGCCTTTATATCCGCCGCCTGGTCCCATATCAATGATATGATCTGCCGATTTAATTACATCTAAATTATGTTCGATGATAATTACTGTATTGCCTTTGTCTATCAAATGATTAATAACTTGAAGCAATACTTTTACATCTTCGAAATGTAATCCTGTTGTAGGTTCATCTAAAATATAAAGCGTACTTCCTGTATCGCGTTTATTTAATTCGGAAACTAACTTTATTCTTTGCGCTTCGCCTCCGGAGAGGGTTGTTGATGACTGTCCCAACTTCAAATATCCTAATCCGACATCCTGCAAAACCTTAATTTTTCTAGTAATATTCGGAATATTCTCAAAGAACTCAACAGCTTGATTTATTGTCATATCTAAAACATCTGAAATAGATTTTCCACGATAACGTACTTCCAAAGTTTCTCTATCGTATCTTTTTCCTTGACATTTTTCGCATTTAACATGAACGCTCGGTAAGAAATTCATTTCAATTATGCGCTCGCCGCTACCTTGACATTCTTCGCATCGTCCGCCTTTGATATTAAAAGAAAATCTGCCTGCTTTATATCCGCGAATTTTCGCTTGCGGCGTATCTGCAAAAATATTTCTAATATCGCTGAAAACATTTGTGTAAGTTGCGGGATTTGAGCGCGGAGTTCTTCCTATCGGTGATTGATCGATATCAATTATTTTGTCGATATTTTCAATACCGATGATTTCGTCATATTCTAATGCGTTTCGTTTGCCATGATGCAATTTGTTAACCAAAACAGGATACAAAGTTTGATTTATCAAAGAAGATTTACCGCTTCCCGAAACGCCTGTAACACAGATTAGTTTATTAAGCGGAATATCAACGTCAATATTTTTAAGATTATGACCTTTTGCACCTTTTATGGTAATAAATTTTCCATTACCTTTTCTAGTTTCATCCGGAGGAAGTATTTCCAATTCTTTACTAAGATATTTTCCTGTGATAGAGCCTGACTTGATAATGTCATCAACATTTCCTTGAGCTACAACACGCCCACCGAGCCTTCCGGCGCCCGGACCGATATCAATTATTTGATCTGCAGCATACATTGTAGCTTCGTCGTGTTCAACAACTATTACCGAATTTCCTATATCGCGCAAATCTTTTAATGCTTGGATTAATCTGTAATTATCCTTTTGATGCAGTCCGATGCTTGGCTCGTCAAGAATATATAATACTCCAATTAATTTGGAACCTATTTGCGTTGCAAGTCTTATACGTTGCGATTCACCACCTGATAAAGAGGGCGCCGATCTATCTAATGAGAGATAATCTAATCCAACATCAATGATAAAATTTAGTCGATGCGAAATTTCTTTGAAAATCTCATTAGCGATAGTTCGCTTCGTTTCATCAATTGAAATTTGAACATCTTCAATCCATTTTTTCAAATCAGTTAATTCGAGATGAGCAACTTCGGCAATATTCTTTTCATTAATCAAGAAGTGTAATGCTTCATCATTCAAGCGTTTACCATGACAATCCGGACAAGGTATTTCGTTCATATAAGAATTTACCCATTTCTTTAATGAAAGATAATCAGGCATTTTTTCCTGTTCTTCGAGAAAATTTACAATTCCATCGAAATTAACATCATAATCTAAATTGATTCCTATATATGAATTTTTTACTGAGAATTTTTCTTTTGCACCAAACAAAATTACATTTATAGCTTCTTCGGAAAGTTCTTCAATTGTTGAATTCATCGTGAATCCAAACTTTAAACCGATAGCTTCAATTTGATTAAAAATCCAGTTTTTTTTGTACTCACCCAAAGGAGCAATACCTCCCTTTTTAATGCTTAATGTTTTGTTTGGGAAAATTTTATCAATATCAACTTCTTTAATATATCCTAATCCGTTACATTTTTCGCATGCGCCATAAGGTGAATTAAAAGAAAATAAGTTTGGTTCAGGGTCACTGTATGAAATTCCGGTATCGGGACAAACTAATCTTTTGCTTAGATTACGTTGTTCATTATTTTCATTATCAATGATTAATAGATTATCTTTGCCTAATCGAAAAGCTGTTTTTACACTTTCTTTTAAACGGATTTTTGATTTTTCATTGATGGTAAGTTTGTCTGCAACAAGAAAGATATCATGAATTTTATATCTATCAACATGCATTCCTGGCGTTAATTCAATAATTTCTCCATCAACCATAACCTTTAGAAATCCTTGTCGCCGCATATTTTCGAACAATTCTCTATAATGTCCTTTTCTACCTTTAATAAGAGGTGCGAGAATTAATATTGATTTGTTGTTGTATTCTGTAGAAATTAGGTCTATGATTTGATTTTCATTGTATTTGACCATCAGTTTTCCTGTTGCCGGCGAGTAAGCATCAGCGATACGTGCGTACAACAAACGAAGCAAATCGTATATTTCGGTGATTGTACCTACCGTAGAGCGCGGATTTTTGTTTGTAGTTTTTTGTTCTATGGAAATCGCGGGGCACAGTCCGGTAATTGAGTCAACATCAGGTCTTTCTAAGTTGCCGATAAATTGACGCGCATATCTCGACATAGTTTCCATAAATCTACGTTGACCTTCGGCATAGATTGTATCGAAAGCCAATGACGATTTACCGCTACCGCTCAAACCTGTTATTACTACGAGTTTTTTTTGCGGAATTGCTAAGTCGATATTTTTTAAATTATTTACTCGTGCTCCAGAAATTTTTATTTCCTTCAAGGACATATATTTCTCTCCTAATATCTAAATTTTGAATTAAAATCTTTTAATGTTTTGCTTTCTAAATCTTTAGCGGATAATGTTGGAGAAATATCTTTCCATTCAATATTAATATTTTCATCATTCCATAATAAAGAATCTTCACTTTCTTTATTATAATAGTTGGAACATTTATATTGAAAAATAGTATTGTCTTCAAGCGCTTGAAATCCATGAGCGAAACCCTCGCTGATTAAAAACATTAATTTGTTATCAGCGCTAATTACTTCTCCAAACCATTGACCATAAGTAGGGGAGTCTTTTCTAATATCAACAGCGACATCGAAAACAGATCCAGAAACTACTCTAATCAGTTTGATTTGTGAAAATGGCGGATTTTGAAAATGTAATCCGCGAATTACTCCTTTTTTAGAACAAGACTCATTGTCTTGAACGAAATCAATATTTAATCCGATATTTTCAAAAACTTTTTTCTGATACGACTCCATAAAATAGCCGCGTTCATCTTCGAAAACCTTTGGTTTGATTAAATACAATCCTTTAGTTAACTCTTTAATTATCTCCATAATATTATAAATGAACGCAACTTCCGTGTGCAACTTCAGTTGCTTCCATAATTGCTTCCGACATTGTAGGATGTGGGTGAATACTTTTAATGATATCTTTACCTTTAAGATTGTTTTTCATTGCAACAGAAATAGAAGAAATCATTTCAGTAACGCCTTCGCCTAAGAAATGTGCGCCCAAAATATCATCATTATCAGCGTTTAATATGATTTTTATCATTCCTTCACGACTTCCCGAAGCTGTTGCTTTTCCTGATGCTGTGTATGGAAACTTACCGATAGACAATGTGTAACCTGCTGCAATAGCTTGCTCCTCCGTAAGTCCTACGGATGCAACTTCCGGACTACAATAAACACATGACGGAACTATATCGTAATTAATCGGTTCGGGTGATAATCCTGCGATATTTTCAATGCAACAGATTGCTTCGGCTGAAGCAACATGAGCAAGTGCAGGACCTGAGACGATATCTCCAATAGCGTAAATATTATCGACAGAAGTTTTGTAGAATTTATCCACTACAACTTTGCCGCGATCGACATTAACGCCAACTTTATCTAATCCGATTCCTTCAATATTTGTTGTAACACCTGCTGCTAAAAGAACGATATCAGTTTCAAAGACTTCTTCTCCTTTTGGAGTTTTTACTTTAGAAATACATTTTTCACCTTTAGTATCAACTTCTGTAACGGCAGAATCGGTTAAAACTTTCATCTTCATTTTCTTTAATTCTCTACCGAGAAGTTTTGTTATCTCTTTGTCTTCCAAAGGAAGAATATCCGGCATAAATTCCACGAGAGTAACACTTGTGCCGAGTGTTTGATAGAAATAAGCGAATTCCATTCCTATAGCTCCCGAGCCGATAACAAGCATGCTTTCCGGTTTTTCAGGCAAAGTCATTGCTTCTCTGTATCCGATAATTTTTTTGCCGTCTTTGATAATATTAGGTAGATCACGAGAGTGGGTACCTGTTGCTAAGATTATTTTGCTGGCTTCAACAATCTGAGTTGTACCGTCGGTTTTGTCAACTTCGATAGTGTTTTTTGTAACAAGTTTGCCGAAACCATTAATTACTTCAACTTTATTTTTCTTTAGCAAGAACTGAACACCTTTGCTCATTGTATCGGCAACGCCTCGACTACGATTTATAATAGCATTAAAATCAGCTTCAACGCTATCAACTTTAATTCCGTAATTATTTGAATGTGTGGCGTATTTGTAAACGGTTGCGCTTTTCAATAATGCTTTTGTTGGAATACAACCCCAATTTAAGCAAGTACCGCCTAATTCAGATTTTTCAATAATTGCAACATTAAATCCTAATTGCGCTGCTTTAATAGCGGCAACGTAACCACCAGGACCGCTGCCAATAACTACAATGTCGTACATATATTAATTTTTTATTTATAATTTAAAAACAATGCCAAGGCTGAAGTCGCCTTCCATGATCGGTGTCGAAGAATTTATATTTAAACTTGGGAAAATACCACCAGAACCAACATTAATGCCTACTCCAGAAAATGTAAACATCATAGGCATCAATAATCTCGCTTGCAATTTTAATGCGATATTATCATTGATATCATATTTACATCCTACACCAAGTGCTGCTGCAAACATCCATTGATTTATGTTATAGTCGTCAGGATTTTCAAGTAGAATTGGCGTATCAACAAGCTTTGAATTAATATTAAATGCACCGACAGTAAACAACCAATATGGTTTGAAGTTCCCTGTTAATAAATAATTTCTATATCCAATTTGAATAAAACTGACATAACTGCTCATATTTAAGTTGTTGTCAATATGATTATTGTGATGAATTAATGTTCCTTTCGGAAAGGCTCCTGTATAGCTAAGTTCTACATCTGCATTTCTTGTTGGTAATTTAAAACTAAATCCCAAATTAAAATTTGCAGAATTACCTATTTTAAAATTATCCATTTTGCCACCGAGAAAAAATCCCGGACTAACAGATATTTCAAACTTAGAACTTCCGCTATAAGTAGTGTTGCTCTTGTCTCTGTTGAAGCTTCCTGAACTCTGCGCACTCAATAATTGAGTAATGAAGAAGGAAAATATAATTAATGTGGATTTTTTAATTATCCCTAAATCCCACAAATGGAATTTTTTAAAAATTTGTTTATTTAAAATATTTATTTGCATCATATTAATTGTTTTACGATCATCACATCATTTTGCCCCTAAATCCCCTGAAGGGGACTTTTACATTTTCATCACTCATCATATCATCACATCATCTTCTTTTTCCCACCGGTTTTGAATTATGTTTGTATTTTTTTATAACATAGTTTTTGTTTGGTGGCTGTGATTTTTTTTGTGTACTTACAGATTGTTTATCTCTGTATGCTTTAGGTTGTTGTGTGCCTCTGCCGGTGTTTTTCGAAGAAGCACATCCAGAAAAACAGATTATCAAGAAGCTCAATATGGTAATAATAAAATATTTTGCAGATTTAGTCTTCATATTTTTCTAATATTTTATCACATTCATTAGCTAATAATTCGTTTAAGATTTGACTCACAGGCATTAACGGTAATCTTAATACATTATTGCACATATCCATATATGATAATAGCGCTTTGATTCCGGCGGGGTTACCTTCGCTGAAAATATAATTAGTAATGTTTAATAAATCGTAATGAATGGTAGAAGCTTGATGGATATCGTCTTCCGAACAATGTCTAATCATTTCAGAAACTTGATGAGGGAATGCATTTCCAATAACAGATATTGTTCCTGCGGCGCCAATAGACATTAAAGGAACGTTTAAAGCATCTTCACCGGAAATAACAAGGAAGTCTTTAATATGATTATTTTTGATTATTTCCATAACCTGATTAATATTTCCCGAAGCTTCTTTAATTGCAACGATATTTTCCAAGCTTTCAGCCAACATTAAGCATGTGTCGGGTAGAATATTTGAGGAAGTTCTTCCCGGAACATTGTAGATGATAATTGGCAAACTCGTAGCTTTTGCAATTGCATAAAAATGTTCGAAAATTCCTTCTTGCGAAGGTTTGTTATAATAAGGCGCTGCGGATAAAATTCCATCAACTTTGAATTTCGATATTTCTTTAACTCTTTCTACTGCATAGGCTGTTGAATTGCTTGTGCATCCAACAATTAAAGGAACACGAGAGTTAATGACTTGAGAAGCAAATTTTATTAATTCATTTTGTTCGTTAAGAAATAGAGTAGTTGCTTCTCCAGTAGAACCGAGTAGAACAATATAATTTACATTGTTTTCAATCAAGTTTTCAATAATTTTTTCAAAAGAAACATAGTCAATGCTTTGGTCATCGTTGAAAGGTGTAACCACTGCTACTCCTGTACCTCTAAGAAATTTTGAATTTTTCATAACTAATTATAGATTAATGTACTTTGCTTGTAATATAGAATGATGTTTGTTTGTATGTGATTATTAATAAGTTTGTTATTTCTTCATTGAAATATTCAAATAATTGTTTATTGCATTCAAGTAATCTTGAACTTCATTTTTATCTTGCAGAGCTAAACATACATCAGCATATTTGGAAGAATTTAAAGAAGATTTGGATACCTTTAATCTTGCAGAAGATAAGGCAAAAATATATTCAATTGTGAAAATATTATTATCAGAAAAATCGAAGAGGAAATCGTATTCAGTATCAATAAAATTTTGAATTACATTTTTATTAGGAATTCCGTAACGATTTATCATCGATTTGTCAATTAAAGTTGGTTCGAGATTATAAAAATTCGGCACATCTTTATCACCATTACAAAAAAAAGTTGTCACCAATTTTCCTTCGGAAGAAAATCTGGTTGAGAAATTAATTATATTATTGAAGGTGTAATCATTGCTCAAATCGCTAATAATAGCAATAGATTTAGCATCGTCAACAGCTGTATATTTGATATTTCTCTTTTGACGGTTAGCTAAATCCTGCTGAAAGTACTTCTTTCCCAAGAAGTTTTTCATTGTTGTCAGCATTTTTTTCATAATCTTGCAAAGATAGCAAATAGTTGAAAGTTGAAAGTTGAAAGTTGAAAATTTTTTTGATGCGTGACGGGTGACAAGTGACGGGTGACGGGTGACGGGTGACGAGTGACGAGTGACGGGTGACGAGTGTCACTCATACTTCAAAGCTTCAACCGGGTTCCGACGTGCGGCGCGCCAACTTTGCCAGCTAACAGTAGCTAAGGTTATCAGTAAAGCAAATAATCCTGCTAATAAAAATATCCAAAAACTTAGATTTGTTTTAAAAACGAAGTTGTCTAACCATTTACTCATAAGATGCCAAGCTATTGGTGCAGCAATAATAAATGCAATTATTGTTTGTAAAAGAAATCCTGTATCTAAGAGTTTAATTATTTCGAATTCAGTAGCACCGTTGATTTTGCGTATTCCTATCTCTTTTGTTCTTTGTTTGCTAACCAATAATGATAATCCGAATAATCCCATACATGTAATTATTATAGCTATGATTGCAGAAAATCCGATAAGTTTAGAAAATCTAATGTCCGATTCATAAAATTGATTAAGCACTTCATCAATAAATGAAAAACTGAAATCTGATGTTGCATCGCACTCTTTCCATGTCTTTTTTAAGTAATCTAATGTTTCTGAAAAATTCTGAGTATTTATTCTAATAGCAAGCTCACGCGCCATCTGAGGATTCAATGCGATAACCATCGGTGGAATAGGTTCGTAAATGGAATACATGTTGAAATCAGAAAAGATTCCGATAATTTTACCTAAAGCAACATTTTCTCCAATAGCATTATCTTCTTCTAGTCCCAACTCACTGATTGCCGATAAATTTGCCATTACACCTGATTTATTTTTTTCAATATCAAAAGCATTCCCATCTATAATATCTATTCCCATTGTTTCAAAAAAATTGTAATCGACGAAATTATAATACAATTTTGCAAGTTCAGTTGGTTCATTAGCTTTCTTGATACTGACCAGCATTTTGTTATTACACGGCGGCACCCAAAGCGCTCCGGAAACTGAAATGATATCAGGGTTTTCTTGAATCTTTTGTTTGAAAAGTTCGTAGTTAACATCTTCGGCATTAACTTTTATCAATCCATCTTTATTAATTCCAATATCCATATTAAACGCGTAGTTTATTTGTTTTTGCATAACAATTACACAAGAAATAAGTACGATAAAAATCACAATTTGAAATCCAACCATTAGTTTGCTGATAATTCGTTTGCCGGATTTTTTTGCAATATTGTTTTTTAATACTTCAATAAGATTAAAGGATGTGGCACGAACAGAAATAATTAACCCTAAAAAAACTCCTACTAAAATTGTAATTAATATTAAACAACTTATGATAAGCAAAAAAGATGAATTAATATTCAGTTCGTATGACTTGCTAAGTAAAGTGCTAATCAAGGGTAAGAGCGAATTTGCCAGAAGCATTGCAATTGGAAGAGCAATTAGTGTTAGTAATGTTGATTCGAAAATCATTTGAATGATAAGACTTGAACGTGATGCGCCGCAAATTGATTGAATTGCAAGTGTTTTTGTCTGTGTGATGATTTGAGATGTAGTAAGATTTATGTAATTGATAATTGCAATAAATAGAATTAATAAACCAACAGATATCAAGATAAATAACATTTGAGAATTACCTTTTTCAGCATTGTTGTTGTCGAATATATTTGCTGATTTAAAATACACATCATCTAATTTTTGTAATGATAGATTTAAATTTATATCATCATTTGAATATTCATTTCCGAGTTTTGTTAATTTTTCGGAGAAATCGCTAAGATTTGTTCCTTGTTTCAATAAAAGATAACAGGTAAAGAATTGACTGTTAATCCATGATTTTTGATAATCAGTAATTTCCAGATTATTGCCACCAAGAGTAATAATGTTTTTTTCTAAATGTTTAAAGGCAATATCAGTATTAGCAATTACAGATGCTTTAATTGTAACGTTAGACTTGAAATTGTTAAATACGGCGATAATTTCCATTTCATACTCATTTCCTGAGATGTTAATGGTCATTAATTCGCCGATAGGATTTATGTCGTTAAAATATCTCGAAGCAATATCTTGACTGATTAAAATTTTGTTTCCAACATCACCAAAACCTTGCAAATCACCTTCAATAATTTTTATTCCAAACATATCAAAGAATGAACTTTCTGTACATAGTAAATTATTTTCACTTGTAATATTTTCATCGTGATGTACATCAAAATTCGGAATATTATATTGATGTGCGTATGATTCAACTTCTGCAAAGTTGTCGTGTAGCGTTTCGCCAAGAACAAAAGGAGTATGAGCCCAAACACTGTTATTGTCGTTATTCAATACACGATAAATTCTATCATGATTTTTAAAAGAACGATTATAGCCTGTTTCATTGATAACAAAAACAGTAACAATAGTTACAACTGTTAGTCCTAAAATCAATCCAAACAAATTAATCAATGTATTAACTTTATTGCTTAATAAATGTCTTATGCTTAGTAAAATATTTTTTCTCATCATTCAATTTAATTATCGTAAAGCATGGCGTGCAATATAAATTTGTGCCAAAAAATAATTTTGCTGACTTTCAGAATGTTGCAAGAAAAATAAAAATATTACTGTCAAATAATTTGACAAAAGTGGATGTTTTTTTGACTCGTCACCCGTCACTCGTCACTCGTCACCCTTAACCCTTCCGCATCAAGTTTCCTCATCTGTCTTGTAACTAAAATTATTGCAAGAATTGATGATGCAACATCTGAGATAGGAATTGACAACCATACGCCGAGAGTACTGTCGAAAAGGGGAGGTAAAATAACCAACAACGGTACCAAGAATATCATTTGGCGTGTAAGAGATAAAAATATCGCTTGTGTTGGTTTGCCAATTGATTGGAAGAAGTTTGAGATTACAATGCTGAATCCGACAACAGGAAAAGCCATATTCGTAATTCTAAGTCCTTGTTTTGAAACTTCAAGTAATGTTGGGTCTGTAGTAAACATTCTCGCTATAGAGTAAGGAAATACAATACTCAGGAATGCGCCTATGCAAACAACAATTGTTGCAATAGTGGTTCCCATTTTCATTACCGATTTTAGTCTGTCGTATTTCTTTGCGCCATAATTATATCCGATAATCGGTTGCATGCCTTGAGATATTCCGTTGATAATCATTACGAATAACATTCCGAAACGATTTACGATGCCGTATGCACCGATACTTATGTCGCCGCCAATTTTCTTTAATGAGTTGTTAATGAATATTACAACAACACTTGAGCACAGATTAAGCAAGAAGGGCGCAGTGCCAATAACAATAATTTCTTTTGATAATCGCGGTTCAAATTTAAATATTCCTTTTTTGAAATGTACAAAAGAACTTTTCTTTGAGAAATGATATACAGAAATAGATAAACCTAAGACTTGTGCAAGAATTGTTGCCAAAGCAGCACCAAAGATTCCCATTTTGAAAACAAAAATGAATAAAGCATCCATTATACAATTAAAAATAATTGTAATTATAGGAACATTCATTGCCATTCTCGGATAGCCGGAGCTTCTAAGCAATGCAATTAATCCGAAATATAAATGAGTTATTACATTACCGATTACCAAAACTTTCATGTAATCGTATGCGTAAGGTAATGTTTCTTCGCCGGCGCCGAAAAGTATTAAAATGGGCTTTAACCAGATCAAAAAGAAAATTAATTGAAGAATACCGATAAATATATTTAATATCACCGTGTTTCCGAGAATCTTCTCTGCACTTGCGAAATCTTTTTGCCCCATTTTTATAGACATCAGTGATGCTGCGCCAACACCAATCATACTTCCTAATGCGGCAGAAATATTCATTAAAGGGAAAGAAATAGCAAGTCCTGATATAGCCATAGCACCAACACCATGCCCGATAAAAATACTATCGACAATGTTGTATAACGATGATGTAATCATTGCAATTATTGCTGGTAATGCGTAATGCATCAGCAGTTTAGATACTTTTGCAGTACCTAATGACAAAGGATTGCTTAAATCTTCTTTCATGGTAAATTTTTTGGACTCAAAAAAGTTTGCAAAGATAGCAAATAGTTGAGAGTTGAAAGTTGAAAGTTGAAAATTTTTTAGAATAAAAAAATATTGTAAATTTGTGGACTTTTTCTGATGAAGTAGAAATTACTTCATCGAAGAAATACAAAGTTCCCTTTAGTGGGTTTAGGTGTGTTTTGCAAATTATGTCATTCTGTCTATCAAAAATCTAATTTATATGAAAAAACTATTCTTTTTTATTCTTTTAATTCCCAACATCCTTATCGCTCAAATTGATAAATCGGATTGGATAAACGGTTTTGCTGATGGTTGCACTTCAATTACTGTTGGAAAACTTGCTTCTTCTGATGGCTCTGTATATACTTCACATACAGACGATAGTCATAGAACACGCTCAAATATTCTTATTGAACCTAACAGAACTCATAAAGATGATGCAACTGTTGAAATGTTTAAAAGAGGAAGATGTGATACAACGAAAATGCCAACTTATTCCTATATAAAAGTCGGTGAGATTCCACAATTGAAAAATACTTACGGCTATATCAATTCTGCATATCCTTGTATTAATGAAAAGCAACTTGCAATTGGTGAATCTACCTTTGGTGGCAGACCCGAATTAGTTTCTTCCATCGGATTAATAGATTGTGAGCGTCTGTGTCAGCTTATGCTTGAGCGTTGCTCGACGGCAAGACAAGCGATTACTACTGCCGGAGAACTTTTAGCGGAATATGGTTGGATTGATGAAGGTGAATGTCTGACAATTGCTGATAAAAATGAAGTTTGGCATCTTGAAATAGTTGGTCCGGGAAAAGATAAAAAGGGCGCTATCTGGGTTGCTCAACGAGTACCGGATAATCATGTTTCGGTTAATGCTAATGCAAGCACAATCAAAGAAGTTGATGTTGATGATCTCGACCATTTTATGTTTTCTGATAATTTATTTAGTGTTGCACTTGAAAATAATTGGTGGAAAGAAGGAGAAACTTTCAGATTTTGTTATGTTTATGCTCCTGAAACTCGTACTTCTATTGCTGCTCGTCGCAGAGAATGGAGAGTTTTTGATCTACTTGCTCCATCATTGAAATTAGATCCTAACGCGGAAAATTATCCCTTTTCTGTAAAACCTGATAAACCGGTTACTCTTGAGGATTTAATTGCTGTTTTTAAGGATCAATATGAAGGTACTGATTTTGATATGAGAAAAACTTTGTTGGTTCCAGATAAAGAAGGCAAAATGGTTATTTCTCCTTTGGCAAATCCTCAAATGCCTTACGATATGACAAAGATGTTGAGATTAAACGGCGGCTGGGGCGAGCTTGGAGAACGCACAATTTCGCGCTGGTACACGATGTATGCAACGATCATCCAATGTAGAAACTTTTTGCCTGATGAAATAGGCGGACTCGTTTGGCTTGCTTTAGATAATGTTGCATCTTCGGTTTATGTTCCGGTTTACGGATGCGTTACCGATTTACCTGCTGAATACAAAACTTGCGGTAGAGAAACCGGTTTCAGTAGAAAAGCTGCTTGGTGGGCTTTTAATCGTCTCGGAACTTTATCGGCTCATAGATGGGGCGATATGCAACACGATCTTGATGAAGTTTGGGTACCATTTCAAAAAGAAATGATTTCTAATCAAAAAGATATTGAAACACAAGCTTTGGAATTATTGAAATCAAATAAAAAGAAATGTATCAAATTCTTAACCGATTATTCTAATCAAAAATGTTCCGAAGCAGTTGAGAAAGCTTGGGATTTAGGTGATCATCTATGGACAAAATATGATGAACTTTGGTAGGAATTAGTTGATGATTTGATAATGTGATAATGTGATGAAAATGCAAAGTCCCCTTTAGGGGATTTAGGGGCAAAATGATGTAGTGAATGTAGAGACGGAGCATGCCCCGTCTCAATATATAATATAAAGTGTGTTATAAAAATATATAAAATGAAAAAAACAATTTTAATTACAGCATTAATTATCGCTTCTGTGATCAATCTTAACGCACAGAAGTTCGATAATTTCTTTGAAAACAAATCATTAAGAATGGATGTTTACCATTGTGGTAATCACGAGAGTGCCGAATATGTTCTCCATAAATTTATTGTAGAGAAATATTGGGCAGGTTCAAAAGTTAATCTAATCGACGAATTCAACTACGGGACAAATATGTTGAAGGTTTTTGATTTCGAGACGAATGAGCTTATTTATTCACATGGTTATTGTACCTTATTTCAAGAATGGCAAACGACAGACGAGGCAAAGGAAATGAATCGTTGTTACGAAGAATCTGTTTCGATGCCGCTACCTAAATCAAAGGCAATAGTCGAAATATTCGTTAGAAATAATAGGGGAGAGTTTGAGAAAAGTTTTTCAACACTCTTTGTTCCTGATGATATGTTTGTTACTACGGAACAAAAATATACTTTTCAAGTTTATGATGCGATGATAAACGGCGATCCGGCTTCGAAGGTAGATGTTTTAATTCTTCCTGATGGATATACTGAAAGTGAAATGGATAAATTCAAACAAGATTGTGATGCTTTTGTGGAAGTATTAAAAACTTTTGAGCCTTTCAAATCACATATCAATGATTTTAATGTTCGCGGCGTTCTTGCTCCATCAAAAGAGAACGGCGTTGATGTGCCGAGAAAGCATGATTGGAAAAATACAATTCTCGATTGTCATTTCGATACTTTTAGAAGCGATAGATATTGTACCTCCCCAAGTTATTTTGCTATTAAAGATGTTGCTGCCAACGCACCCTACGATCAAATTTATATTTTGGTAAATAGTACTATCTACGGCGGCGGCGGAATCTACAACTATTACTCCGTCAGTACATCTGGAAATATGGCGTCGGCAAAAGTTATCATTCATGAATTTGGTCACGCGTTTGCAGGACTTGCAGATGAGTATTTCGACAGTGAAGTATCGTACAGCGATTATTATCCTTTTGATGTTGAACCTTGGGAATATAATATCACAACGCTTGTCGATTTCGACTCTAAATGGAAACATCAATTGGATAAAAAAACTCCGATTCCTACGCCGGTTGAAAAGAAATACATTGATAAACTCGGAGTATTCGAAGGCGCCGGTTATTCTGCCAAAGGGATTTACCGACCATCTTACGATTGCTTAATGCACACTTTCAGAGGAGATGTTTTCTGTGGTGCATGCCAAGATGCGATTGTTAGGATGATTGAGAGTTATAGGTAATGAGGGTTATTCTACTAAAAACATATTAACATCCAGTCTTTCACCAATACAATCTATCCATGCGCACAATGAATGAGAGATGATTGTATTAGATTTAAGTATTTGGGTGTATTGCATAAGTTTTTTATAATCAAATTCATTATCAATGAAGAATGTGTTATGGCCTGTGATAGAATGCCGAATTGCAATTTCTCCCATTACAATATTTGCTAATGTGTAAACAAAAATAGCCGGACTAGGGAAATAATTGTCGGGATTTTTTATTGTTTCTTGAAAATTGATATCAGTATCTAAGGAAGATACGCTATTGGAAAAAATCATTCCGAATTTTTCTTTATCGATTTTATTTGCTTCAAAAAAATCTTTTAAAATGAGTTCCGATGCGATAAATCCAGCTTTCGACAAATTATCCATTTTAAAAAATTTGGGATATGAAATGTTAAAATATCTATAAGATGCAATAAGAAAATCTTTTATAGTATCATTGTTCTTATTAATGAACACTTCTTTATCATTGAGAATTATTTTGCCGTCAAATATTTGACATTTAGAAATGATATTCATATCAGATTTTTGTTATTATTGTAGCTGCATTACACCCGCCAAACCCGGAAATCGTTTTTAAAAAAGATTTGTTCGTATTGTTGTGAGTTGTCGTTGAGATATTTATTGGATTTTTCACTCCACATATTTCATATCCCAAACTTTTGATAATCATATTGTTTTTTAATAATTCTATTGAAATAATATTTTCAAGTATTCCAGCAGCACCGAGAGTATGACCGAAATATCCCTTTAAACTGAACGCAGGTATGTTTTCTAGATTATTGCGTGTAATTGCCAGAGCCTCCATATCGTCATTGTATGGCGTTGATGTTCCATGAGTACAGATAAAATCAATCTGAAAATCAATATCGCTATTAGTACTTGCAATTATTGTTTTCTCGATGGCTTTATACAAGCCTTCAGCCGTTCTTGATGGACCAGAAATATGATTTGCGTCATTAGTAATACTTCCCGAATGAAAAATTATATCTCCGCTTTTATGTTCATCTTTTGAAGATTGCATTACAATTGTTGCGGCGGCTTCTCCTAAATTTAATCCTATACGGTTGATATCGAAAGGCTTACACCTTTCCGGCGATAATGCTTGGAATGACTGAAACCCGGATATGGCAAATTTAGATAGAACGTCAAATCCAATTATTATAGCAGTATCATAAATCCCGGCATTTAATAATTTGTCAGCAACAATCATAGCCGATGAGCCTGAAATGCAGGCGTTTGATATAACAATTGGTTTGTTGGGGTTAGAATAGAAGTTACTGATTAATGATGCAGTATTCCATAAAAATAATTTTTCATTTTGTGTTGAATTATCTAATTCCAAAAGTTCAATATTTCCTTTTGTGCTTGAGAAAATAAATATTGTTCTTTCGGATTTTAAGTCAACTTCGGTTTGATTAACTGCTTGAAATGAAGAGAGTATTCCTATTGTTTCTAATAATGTGTAGTCATTAGGGTTGATGCCGACTTTATTAATAAATTCGTTGTATATACGAATTTTATCTACATTAGCAACAGCGATAGGTTCGGGAATACTCCAGATGTTTTTTTCGTATTTCTTTACTCCACTATTTCCTGAAATGACATTGTTGTAATTTTCTTCGGTTGTTATACCTAACGATGAAATAATATTGTGTGCAATTATTTTATTTACTTTCATTAAGATATTTATTTTTCCATTGAATAAAAAAATCGGGAGGATAAAGCATAAGTTTGAAGTCTTTATCAAGAAACACTTGAGTACTGGCGCCTGTAGCTATAAGTATGTCTGTTTCAGAATTATAAATTTTATAGCTGAATTCTATTTTAGCAGCTTCGTTATCATTGTATTTTATTTCAATGCGAGCGATGTCACCGTATTTAAGAGGCGACTTAAAGCTAAAATCAATATTAACTAATGGAGCATAAAACCCTTCACTAAAGATCTTTAGGTATCCGAGCTCGAATTTCCTGCCGAATTCTTCGCGTGCGTCTTCGAAATATTTAATATATGAGCCATGCCACACAATTCCCATGGAATCAACTTCATTGAAACGAATTCGTGTGTTAATTTGTGCAAATAAATCAGTCATCATAAATAATTTTGCAAATATACTAAGAAATTAACGTCTCTAAATATTAATATCGTAAGTATTCCCACAAAGGACCTTTTCTTCCTCGCTGTCTAAGTTTACACATCATAGGATCAACTTCAGAATTTGGGAAAATCCATTTTTTCCCGGTTTCATTTGCCATCATCTCAAGTTTATTAATATCAACGCTTTTAGCTACATAATAAATAGGATTGATAAGCTCGTCAACATTTGTAATTATTCCTTCCTTGATGGCAATTTCACAAAGTTTTGTTTTTGGGTAAATCCTCATTCCAACGTAAGGGAAAAAAACAGAATGCTCAATTTTTTTTGAATTTTCAAAAGTTTCTTTCAAAGTATCCTCAGTTTCGCAAAAACCACATAAAATCAGAAAATGTGCATAAAAAATTCCCAAATCGTAACAATAATTGCTTGCTCTTTAAATATCTTCAAAAGTAAAATTCTTCTGGTAATTTCTTAATTGTGTGTCGGATAATGAGTCTGTGCCAAATTCTATATGCGTTAAACCTGCTTGTTTGTATAGTTTTAAATCTTCATAAGTTAGATTATTAGGCGAAAAATATGCACCCCAACTAATATTTAGCTTGCTGTCAATAATTAAGTTGCAAAGTTTATTGTTGTATTCATTGTTAATGTTGAATATAGAATCGGTGAAAAACAGATAATTTATTCCTAAAGTTTTGTTTAAATGAATAATGTTTTCTAAAACCTTTTGAGGTTCGAGTGTACGAACTTTTTTACCATCAATAATCGGATAGCTGCAATAAATACAGTTGTATGGACAACCTCTTTTGGTTTGAATGTTTAACATTCCGCTTTCATTCCAATAATATTCAGCCTCATTTTTCCCAATTTCCAATTCAGGTTTGTCTATGTAATTTCCTTTTTCATTAATTTTGATTGAATTTGAAAGCTTATTGTAAAAAACCAAACCAGGAATGTTTTGCGTGTCTTCCTGATTTTTTATGGCATTAATAAGTTGCAAAAGAGAATCTTCACCTTCTCCATGTATTGCGTAATCAGGGTTTAACTCTTGAAAAATTATTTCAGGAAAGATGGAAAATCCCGAGCCGCCCAAAATTATTTTAGATTTAGAAAGAGAACGAACAATATCGTTGATTCTTTTATAGTGTTCAATAAATGAATTTTTTGCAAAAATATTTGTGTCGTCAATATTTCTTAAAGATATTCCAATAATATCAAAAGTTTGTTTTTGAAGTAAAGATTTCAAGTTTTCGTACGACTGCAAGTTAAAATCAAACTCCGAAATTATATCATTAGGCAGATGAGTTTTTAGATATTTACTCAAATATGCTACACCGAGAGGATATACGGGATAGGGGTCTTTGTAGTTGTTTGCTGCTATTAATAAAACATTTGCCATTAACTCTCAGCTTATCTATTTATCCAAATCTTTTAAAATAATTGCGCTATTAGTACCACCGAAACCGAATGAGTTTGAAATAATTGTTCTCAATTCTTTCTTTGTTGGTTCAGAAATAATATTTATTTTGGCAGAATACTCATCTGGAGTTTCAAAATTTATATTAGGAGCGATGAAGTTGTTTCTCATCATAATTAATGAGTAAATCAATTCGCTGGCACCTGCCATCCAACACTCGTGTCCTGTCATAGATTTTGTTGAGCTAACGGGAGTTTTGTATTTGTTGAATATACTGTCGATAGCCATTGCTTCGTACATATCACCAAGTGGGGTAGAAGTAGCATGAGCGTTGATGTAATCTATGTCTTTTGCGTTGATGTTTGCATCTTTCATCGCTCTATCCATTGCAATTGCGGAGCCTACATTATTAGGTTGCGAAATATGAATTCCATTCGATGAAAATCCGTATCCTGTAATCTCAGCAATAATGTTAGCGCCACGCTTTACAGCGTGCTCGTACTCTTCGAGTATTAATGTTGCGGCGCCACCACTTGGAACGAGTCCATCGCGTGAAGAATCAAATGGACGAGATGCTTTTTCCGGTTCATTAACTCTTACTGAGAAAGCGCTTAATGCATCAAAACTACCCATAGAATAGAAATTTGTCTCTTGAGCGCCACCGCAGATAACCATATCTTGCAATCCGTTTTTTATAAACATATAGCCTAATCCAGTAGAATGAGAACCACTTGCACAAGCCGCACTTATTGTCATGCTTATGCCTTTTAATCGGAAGATTACTGCCAGGTTCATAGTTACAGTTGAGTTCATAGATTGAAAGATAGCTCCGGAACCCATAAGCATCGTATCTTTCTTTTCCACTGCAACTGCGTGAGCCTCAATAATTGCTTTTGCAGATGAGTCATTACCGTAGAAGATACCAATTTCATTATTGTCGAGGTACTCATCATTAACACCGGCATTATCAAGTGCTTCTTTTGTTGCCATATATGCGTATTCACCTTCTTCCGCTAAACATGCACGTGTTCGTCTGTCGAGTATGCCTTTTAATATTGGTCTTTCTACGATTCCTGTTAATGGTGAACGGTATCCGTATTCGATTCTTTTTTCATCGATGCCGATACCAGATTTACCTATTTTTAATGATTCCGTGACTTCCGAAATATTTTTGCCAATGCATGAATAAATGCCGACACCTGTTACAACTACTCTTCTCATGTATGTAATCCTCCGTTTATTGATATTACTTCTCCTGTGATGTATGACGCTTTTTCTGACGCAAGGAAAGCCACGGCATGCGCAACTTCTTCGGCATCTCCAAATCTGCCTACAGGAATTATGTCTTTAAATGCTTTTTCATCAAAATCTTTTGTCATATCACTTTTTATAAAACCGGGAGCAACAGCATTGACAGTAATATTTCTTTTTGCTGTCTCTTGTGCAAGTGCTTTTGTTGCGCCTATTACTCCGGCTTTTGATGCAGAGTAATTGGTTTGTCCGGGTAATCCTTTTATTCCAGATAAAGATACAACATTGATAATTCTTCCCCAGCGTTTTGTGAGCATATCCTTTAAAAGTCTGCGCGTTACATAGAAAAATCCGTTGAGATTAGTGTCAATAACTTCACTCCATTGTTCATTATTCATCCAAAGCATTGTTACATCATTGCGTATTCCTGCATTATTGACCAATACTGCGATATAGTCATCAGGATGTGAGTCTATCCAATTTTCTAAAGTTACATCAACTTGTTCTGCATTTGCAATATCAAATTGCATCAATTCTGCTGTTCCGCCATTTTTCTCAATAATTTCTTTTGTTTCTTTTGCGGCAACATCGTTATTATTGTAATTGATTATCACGGGATATCCCATTTGTGCTAATTCAATACACACTGCACGTCCTATTCCTCGCGATCCACCTGTTACTAATGCGTACTTCATATTAATTCTGTTTTTTATCTTTTATGTCAATAAGATAATCTTTCATTTTATTCACCTTTATATACATTGCATCATCTTCATGGAAAACAGGAATAATTTCCCTTAATTCTTCGTAAGTCTTTTTAGTTGATGATGACATTTTATTTTGATTTTTACAAAAGTCTATAGCTTGAAGTAGAGCAATATAATGAATAGACAGAACTTCGTATGCGTTTTCAATAATCTTGTTTGTAATTAAGGCTGAGTTTGTTCCCATACTGACGATATCTTGATTATCGTTATTGTTTGGGATGGAATGTACATAATTAGGAAATGATAATGTTTGACATTCAGCAGTTGTTGATGTCGCAGTAAATTGTGCTGCTTGCAAGCCCAGATTCAGTCCTTTTACTCCAAGATTTACAAATGGAGGAAGCTTCTGATTAAGATTAGGATTAAGCAAATAGTTTAATTGGCGCTCGTTAATCATTGTTAGTTTGGTGATTGCGGTTTTGAGTTTGTCCATTTCAAAAGATACGTAATCGCCATGAAAATTTCCGCCATGATAAACATTCTGCGAATCTTTATCTACCACAGGATTATCATTTACAGAATTTGCTTCATTAATAATAAGTATCTCGGCATTCTCAATAGCATCACTTATTGGTCCTAATATTTGAGGAACACAACGTATGGAGTAATATTCTTGAACTTTTTCTTTAATAACATTTTCCGTAACTTGTTGATTGTATAAAGTGCTTTCTCTTTGTTTAATCAAAGAACTATCTTTCAAAATTTCTCTCATTATTCCTGCGACAACATTCTGCCCTTTATGCAATTTGGTTTGATTCAATTCTTTGGAGAAGGAATCGCTATAAGATTCAACAACTTCATTTATCATTGATGATGCCATCACCGAAAGTTGAAATAGTTTCTTGGCATAAAGCAAATTTACAATAGAAATCCCTGTCATTATTGATGTTCCGTTTATCAATGATAATCCTTCTCTTATTCTCATTTTAATAGGTGATAGACCGCATTGTTTCATTGCATCAGCCGCAGGCATCAGTTCATCTCTGTAATATACATTGCCTTCACCAATCATTGCTAATGCAAGATGCGCCAGTTGAACCAAATCTCCACTAGCCCCAACGCCACCATGTTCAAAAATGACGGGAATAATATCATTGTTAATAAAATCACGAAGTAATTCTGCGCATTCAACATGAACGCCTGATTTTGCTTGTAAAATATTTACTAAACGACACAACATACCTGCTTTTACAAAATCTTTTCTCAAATGCTTCCCTGTACCTGCCGCATGACTCCTAATAAGATTGTATTGTAATTCAATGCGTTTTTCATCACTAATTCTGTATTGAGCCATAGGTCCTAAGCCTGTATTGATGCCATAAATCAATTTGTCTTTTGAAAAACTTTCTAAAAAATGATATGAATTATTTACTTCATCTAAAATGTTTTTTTCAATGCAAACTTTTTTGTTTCTTAATATAATATCTTCAAATGTATTGATATTAATAGAATTGCTGATGTTTATTGTGTTCATTATTAGCCTTATAGAAAAAATAAAGTAAAATAAAAAATTTCCACGAAGATATAAAAAATATTTTAAAACTCATATTTTAGATGTAAAATTAATTAACTTGAGCTTATATTATTTGAAAAAATATTATATCTTTGTCTTAAAAAATATTAATTAGTAATTGTTTTAATGGGAAATGATAAACATGATGTTATCATCGTAGGAAGTGGATTAGGTGGTCTTGTCTGTGGATATATTTTATCAAAAAATGGGTATAAAGTACTTATTGTTGAAAAAAATTCACAGAAAGGAGGTTGTTTGCAAACTTTTAAACGCGATGGAGTGAAATTTGACACCGGTATGCATTATATTGGAAGTATGGAGGAAGGTCAAGTTTTATACCGTTTCTTTAAATATTTTAATTTATTGGATGATGTGCCGCTAAGTCGCTTAGATAAGGATGGTTATGATGTTATATCTATTAATGGTGAGAAGTATAAATTTGCTTCCGGATTTGAAAATTTTACAGACGAGCTTGCGAAAAAATTTCCGGAAAACATTAATGATATTGAGGAGTATGTTCGTCGTGTAAAAGAGATTGCTGATGCATCGCCTTTATATAAGTTGCAAACAATTAATACACACGTTTTTATAGAAGCTGATTATATAAAAACCGGTGTTAATGAATTTGTAGAATCATGCACTAAAAATAAACGGTTGCAAGCTGTTCTTGCAGGAAACTTGCCGCTTTACGCGGGTGTAAAAGATAAAACACCAACTTACATCCACGCATTAATCAATAACTTCTATATTCAAAGCGCTTATAGAATTGTAGGAGGAAGTGATAGTATTGTAGAATCATTGACAAAATCGATTGAGTCTTTTGGCGGAAAAGTTATGAATAATGCTGAAGTAGAAGAATTTGTGTGTGATGATAAAAAGGTTGTTGCTGTTTTACTTAAAAATGGCAAGAGGATTGAAGCAGATTATTTTATTTCTAATGTTCATCCTCAAGTTACATTAGATAAAATTAATTCAAAACTTATTCGCAAAGTTTATCGAGAAAGAATTGCTAATCTTGATAATACTATATCTAATTTTACTGTCTTTATTAAATTTAAGAAAAATGCTACACCTTATTTGAATTATAATTTTTATTATTATGATAATGATGATGTTTGGGCATTTAATGATTACGATGTAGAGGCATGGCCACAAAGTTACTTATATATGCATCAAAGCGTTGAAGAAAATGCTAAATTTGCTGAAAGTGCTCAGGTGATTGCATATATGAAATGGGATGAAATCAAACAATGGGAAAATACAACTGTGGGCAAACGCGGCAAAGAATATGAGGCGTTTAAAGTTGAAAAAACAAAAAAAATGCTTGATAAACTGGAAGAATCTTTTCCGGGTATAAAAGAAAAAATCGAAAGTGTTTATACTTCATCCCCATTGACATATCGTGATTATACTGCTACAAAACACGGTTCGATGTATGGTATTATTCGTGATAAAAACTTTCCAACGCAAACTCTTATTTCCCAAAGAACAAAACTACCTAATCTGTTTATGACAGGTCAAAATATTAATTCGCATGGTATCTTAGGGGTAACAATTGGCGCAATGATTACCTGTTCTGAGTTTTTAGGAATTAATGAAATTATAAAAGATATTGAAAAAGCTAATAGTTAACAAAAAATAGAAATATGAAATTCAAACTCATTTATCCAAAATGGAATAAATTACCAGGTCAAACGACGTTTAATTTGCCACCTCACGGTCCTGTTGTGTTTGCTGCAACTTTACCCGAATATGTTGAGGTTTCTTTTACTGATGAAAATGTTGATGTCATTGATTTTGATGAAGATTGTGACTTCGTTGGTATTTCAATGATGCTGAGTACACAAGTAAAAAGAGGTTGGGAGATTGCAACAAAGTTCAGAGAAAATGGTAAACAAGTAATATTTGGAGGTATCTCAACCATGCTTCATGCAGAAGAAACGATGCAATATGCAGATTCAATTTTCTTAGGCGAAGCTGAAGGTAGAATGGAAGAAGTACTAAGTGATTGGAGGACAGGTAAACTAAAAAAAGTATATAATTTTATGACCGATCATCCGAGTATCGAGTTGGTAGGTCCTGCAAGAAGAGATTTGTATAAAAGAGACTTATATAATCATAAAGGTGTGCAAATGGTTGATTTATTTCATGCCTCGCGCGGTTGTCGTTTTAGTTGTTATCCTTGCGCAGTTTCATATCTTGGAGGGAGAAAATTTCGCCCACGCCCTGTTCATAAAGCAATTGAAGAATTAGAAACCATTGAAAACAACCGTCTTTTTATTGTTGATAATTCATTGGCGCAAGATAAAAAATGGGAGGAAGATCTTTTCCGCGCAATGATTCCATTAAAAAAACAATGGATAAGCCATACTATTGATGATGATCCGAAAATACTCGATCTTGCAGCGCAAGCAGGTGCTTGGTATGTTTATCAAGCTGTTTTTGATACTTCTGATTATATAAAAGAACGTATTAAACGTTATCATGATTACGGAATTGGGGTTGAAGGCACAATTCTGTTAGGCTTAGATAATCAAACTGAAGACGATATTTTGAGGTTGATAGATTTTCTTTTGGAAATAGATCTTGATTTGGCTGAATTTACTGTTCTTTCTCCTTTTCCTCATACAAAAGCTTATGATGATTTGGTTCGTCAAAATAGAATTTTTGATCATGATTGGAATCATTATAATGCCGGCCAAGTGGTTTATCATCCTAAAAATATGACTGCCGAACGTTTGCAAGAACTGTATGATTACGCTTGGGAATCATTCTATAAGGATGAAAGCCAGGAAGAAAAAATGTTTAAGCTCTTTACTAAAGTTATGCTTCGCGAAATGGAAAATGGTACTTATATCCCACGAAATCGTAATCTTGCAAATAAAACTTTTGGGAAAGATGTAGTTAGAAATATTAATAATTCTGATAATTAAAATTATATTTTTATGCAAACTTCATTTAATAATATAGATGAAATTTTCGAATTTAAAGGATTGTGGGATATTCACTCAAAATGTGGATTGAAAATTCATAAGAAAGATAATAAATATATTGTTCTTGTTTCGGAACTATATCAGGATAACCCCGGAACTTCTGTTACACAAGCTTCATGTTCTTTGGCAAAACAAATTTGTGATGCTTTCCAAATCCCTATGAATGAAATTATTTATATCGAACATAACCCGGGAATGAATTCAAAATTATCATTTTATAATGAGGAGTTTTATATGGTGGAATTTGAAATTCTTGAGAATGAATTCGTCAACCCTAAGTGGACACAATTATCCAAGGAACAAATTAATTTCTTTTTAACTTAATTGAAAACAGCTATTAACATAAATATTTATTAATTAAAAAACAAGTATCATGAAAAGGTTAGTAATAGTAGCAATATCTCTATTTGTATTAATAGGATTTGCAAATGCGCAAAAATTTAAACCAACCCCAGATTTTTTGAAAGGACAAACGGAAATTAACGTATTGTTTGATTACAGTAATGTCGTTTTTGATGGAGATGCCAAAAGTGACTATTATGAGTATAAAGGTGATGAATGGGTAGAAGAGTGGGAGGGTAAAAGAAGAACCGAAAACTCTAATTCGTACATTTCTGATATTAATGATGAGTTAAAAAAATGTAATATATTAGTAGGAGATTACCCTAACTCACAATATACTATGATTGTTGAAGTTTTAGATTGTGATTTTGGTGCTTTTGCTGGGCCAATGTCAGTTCCAGCTAAACTTAAATGCACAATCAAAATTGTTAAGACCGGTGCTACAGAGGTGCTTGCATCTATTACATTAAAGGAATCTCAAAACCCTTTCTCAGCTGTTGGAACGCCAATTGACTTTGATAGAATGTACCTTGCTTTTGGGGAAATGGGAGAAGAGGTTGGCGAAAAACTCGTTAAAGTTTTAAAATAAAAATTTGAAATTTAGTTATGGTATTTAAAAAAAGTATTTTATCTTTTTTTTTTTTACTTGTTGGATTATATGTATTTGCTCAAAATCCGATTAAGATTTGGGAAGGTACAGACATTACATGTAAACAAAAGAAGAGCAAAATGTATGTTTACTTACCTGAACAACAGAATGTTTCTGATGTTTCAGTGATTGTTTGTCCGGGTGGCAGTTATGCTCATTTGTACGGAATTAAATGGGAAGGCTTTGAAGTAGCACAATGGCTTAATGATAATGGGATTACTGCATTTGTGCTACAATATCGTGTTGGGAAAGACGGAAATCATCACCCAGCAATGATTGAAGATGTTCAGCGTGCAATGCAATTAATAAAAGAAAATTACCAAGAATATAATATAGATCCTGACAAAGTTGGAGTAATGGGGTTTTCGGCTGGTGGTCATCTTTCGTTAATGGCTGGAGTTTTTTATAACGACGACTATCTTAAGAACTTAAATATTACTCACGATGTTTCCCTCAGACCTGCTTTTGTTGTTCCTGTTTATCCTGTTGTGTCAATGCAAGATAGTATTGTACACGCAAGGTCGCGAAAGAATCTTTTAGGAAAAAAGTTTGATCAGGATAAAAAAGACAAATTCTCCATGGAACTTCAGGTTTTTAATGAGATGCCACCAGTTTTCTTAGTTGCAACAAAAGATGATCCTGTTGTTGATTATAGAAATTGCCTTGTACTAAAAGATGCTCTTGATGATAAGAGTATTACTAATGAATTTTTGCTCTATGAAACAGGTGGGCATGGTTTTGGAATGAATGAAAAACGCGGCGGCGAAGCGGCACAATGGAAAATTAGTTTTAAAGCTTGGTTGCGTGAAATTGGCCTGATAGAAGAGCTTGATTAATATTTTAAAAACGAACTCCAATTTTCTTTCTCAAGGATTAGCACAAATGTTTGTTGCGTTACAAAAAGTTTTAAGAAATTAACAACAATTATCAACCGCTTTACCATAAATCTCTAAAAATATTTTTTTCAATTTTTCTCTGTCGCCTTCAATAATCTTTAAATTCTGCTCCATATAATCAACAAATTTATCTTTATCCGCAGTAGTATATTTATCCGCGTGTTTAGAGTGGTTGTGAAGTAAATCGTTTGCAATATAATTAGTTTTCCACAGTTTGTAGTTTTTGTGAATGCGTTTATCAATTAACAGTGCAAGTTGTTTGAATTTTTCTTTTTTAGGAAAGCTATCACAGTAAACCAATTCGTCTTCTGTAATTGTTTCGCAAATATGAAGATTAACACCGCCTTTCCATTGTCTAATGCCATGAAGTATGCTCACAAAATCCTCATCAGCTTGTTTTACATAATTTTGGTTTACTGAAATGTACATTTCCCGAGTCTTGAAAAAATCACAAGGTTCATATTCGTAAGAAATAACCATTGGCGTAATGTTTAGCTCCATAAGATTGGGAACAAAATCAGCTTCGCTACTCATTGAAAACATTTTTAGTACAGCCATATCTGTTATGTCGTTGCCATCTTTTGTTCTACCGTTACGTTGTGCTATCCATACAGATTCATTTTTCTCAGTGATTGCGTAACGCATATAGTTGGATACTTTTATCGAATTTGCAAATATTTCTCTTAATGTGCCTCCACGAGAAATTTTAAACATTTTGTTAACTTTACCGATATCAATGATGAATTGAGAAGACATTAAATTGCTTCCAAAAGTTATTTCAGAAGTTTTTATTCCTGACTCATATAATGCAACTTCTAAAAGGGCGGAATCTAAAACAATATCGCGATGATTTGAAATAAACATATAGCTTATGTCATTATTTAGCGGTTCAAATCCATTAAAAGTAAAATTAGACATTGTCTTATCAATAATCGTCCTTATAACCTTGTGCATAATATGAGTCTGAAAAGCTTCTTTTGTTTTTATGCCTTTAAATTCTTTAATAAAATCTTTACTATCAATATTTGGAAAGAGATAGTTGACAACTTCTAAAAAATGCACATTTTCTGAAATACGCTGTATTGCAGCAGGCACTTCCTCATCGTGATAAGGTCTGATGTCTTCGAAATCATTTTTTTTCATAATAGTTAAGGTTTGTTATAAATTTCTTATCAGTCGGTTATCATTAGTTGCATATTCATTTTAGAAAAAATGATGTCATCTTTTTTAACAACAACTTTAATTCGTGTTAAGTTTTCATCATCAATGTCTTCCCAAATTAAATGGAAGTTAACTTCCGAATGTGTTGTTGGAATTAAAGGATGCGTAAACTTTAAATTTTTAATCTTTTTTATTGTGGATTCAGATTGTTTTAGAAAATTGAATAACTCTTTAGCAATTTGAATGGTACATACTCCGGGTGTAATAGGATAATTAGGGAAATGTGCTTGATAAATGGCATGATTATTATTTAAACAAATTTTAAAATCTGCTGAATAATCAGTATGTGAATAATTTGTGATTGAGAAAAAGTCATTTATCAACATAATTCTTAAAATTTAATTGTTACATGATGATAATAAAACCAATGAATGATCTTTGTTTTGAAAATGATTATATACCAATATGTTTTGTGGAGTTGATGCATCCGTGCATGTTTTGCTATATAAAAGATGTTTAGGTAAAATCCCTTTTTTTAAAATTGTTGCAGCAACATACATTCCCAATCCGGAAGCAGAATAAGATTCCCCAAAAATATGTTTATACCAAACAACGGGTTTTTGAGGTAAAATAGATGATAATAATTCTGTGTAAATATCGTCGTTATCTTTATCCCCGCTTACTCCAACAACTACTGCGTTTATATTGTTGATGTTCAGATTGTTTCGTCGTAATATTTTGTTAAGGCAAACCTCTATTTGTTCGATATCCGGTTCATACATCATCTCCATGCCTTTTAACTCACAAATTGTATTTTTAGACTTTGAGTTTTCCAACATAAAACTTACCGACGCTTCGCTGGAGAATGAACCTTTTGATTTCCCATCTCTTAACACTTCTTCTGAAATTTCACCTTCTTTCCAATAATTTAATTTACTTAATAATTTGAAATAATTTGGAGTCATTTCATCATGAGAGTTTATTAAAGCTGAAGAAATTTTTTCTAACTCAAATTGCATTACGGCATCAAATAAAGCGCTATCGAAAGATGTACCTCGATGAGAATATGTGCTGTTATATCCGTTGCATTTTAAGAAAACTGCAATTTGAGATCCGATAGTATTATGTGTCGATTGCATAAATGCTGTTGGTGGGAGCAACTCTTCATTGTTTTCAATCATTGCGATTAAAAACTTTTCGGTATTTTCTATACAACCGAGCCCTGTGCCGGTGATAATTGCGTCAGGATTTTCGATTCCTGTTTCTCTTATAGTTTTTAATGCAGTTGCAATTGCTCTTTTCATTACGAGTCCCATTCTGCGAGCGGTCATCATTGGAATAAATGCAGAATAGTCAGGTTCTATTGAACGCACATAATTTTCACGATACATAATAGGGGAGTGAAACCAATTTTCTGACATCGGTTCTTGAATAGAAATATGTGCTATTGAATTTATATATATGCTCATGATAAATCTATTTGGGAGAAAATACATGATGAGTCGTTACCTCCAAAACCAAATGAGTTGGTGATAACATGTTTTAAATCTTTATTGGGAATCATCTCTGTTGCAGGTTTAAAAGACAATTCTTCAATTTGTTCGGTGAAGTTTAAATTAACCGGAATAAAATTATGTTTTAAAGCAAGGATAGATATTACGCTTTCGACGCTTCCTGCTGCGCTAGTAGTATGACCGGTAAATGATTTAATTGATGATACAGGAGGAATTTTATCTCCAAAAACGCGCATTATTGCAATTCCTTCTGTTAAATCATTATTGTCGGTTCCAGTACCGTGTGCATTAATATAATCGATATCTGACTTTTTTAAACCGCTTTCTTGTATTGCTTTTTCCATAGCCAAAAAGGCGCCTTCTCCATTAGGTGAAGTGGCGGTTTGATGAAAAGCATCGCATGTATTTGCATAACCTGATAGTTTGCAGATTGGGTTAACATTACGTTCATTAACAGACTCTTCAGACTCAATTACGATAAAAGCAGCGCCTTCGCCAAGATTTAAACCATTTCTATTTCTATCAAATGGTTTGTTGTGTTCTGAATCTAATATCATTAGGGTTTTAAATCCGTTGAGATGAAATTTGCTTAAACACTCACTGCCACCAACTATAGCTGCATCAACGCGACCTGTTTTAATAAGATTTGCACCAAGGATTACGGCATTGGCTGCAGAAGAACATGCGGTTGAAATTGTGGTAATGACATCAAATTTCCCTTGGTATTCTTTTGAAATTAAATCAGTTGTAGCACCACAGTCATGAGTTTCAATATATTCTGTATGCTTATCGCCAGATAAAAAATCATTGTAAAAAATTTCGCTTTTATCCATTCCACCAACAGTTGTTCCAGAGATTAAAGCCAAACGTTTTGGTCGTTTCTCATTAATCTCGGATTCTTGTAAAGCTTCTTTAAGCGCAATTCGTCCAAGTAATGCGGTGCGTGTATATGTGCCGTCGGGAACATTTAGAAAATCACCCATCTCATCAGTGCTGAGTTGAACTTCGCCAACGGGAAAATTGTTATGTGTTGTTTGAAGATATTTCATGGCACCAATGGAAGATTTTTTTTGTTGCAGAGCTTGCAAAGTCCTATCCTTCCCAATCCCCAAGCTGGTAATAATTCCCATTCCGGTAACAAAGATATTCCTCATTTATTTTATTCTATGATTTGTTATATATTCAGCCATTGTTGTAATTGACTTAAAGACATCTTTACCTTCTGATGCATTTGATAGCTTAATGCCATAATTCTTTTCCATTAAAACTATTAGTTCTAAAGCATCAATAGAATCTAATCCTAAGCCTTCTCCAAATAGAGGTGCAGTTTCATCAATATCATCAGGTTGAATTCCTTCTAAGTTTAATACTTCAATAATTTGTTTTTTTAATTCTTCGATTAATTCTTTCATGTTATTCGTTAAATTTGTTTTACGTTATTCTTCAATATCTATATCAGTTAAAATTACTTTCATGTTACATGTTGCAATAATTGTATTTTTGGATTTGACGGTTGCTTTGAACATAATAACGTTCATAAAACTTTCATCAATAATGATTTCTGTTGAAATTTTTTCATCTACTTTTGGTAGTTCAAATAATTCGAAATTACTTATTGAAGCAACCATCCCTATTTTAACAGGCTGATTTATATTGAGATAACCCAATCGAACAGCGCAGCTTTGTGCAATATTTTCTAATATTCCTACTTCAGAGAAATGTTCGTTTTCAATAAAGATATTATTGTTCTTAATATTAAGAGTGCATAAAGTATGAGTATCGTCACAATAAACTAATTCATCAACCATAACAAATGGTGGACGCTGAGGAATTAGCATCAAGATTTCATTTTCTTTATATGGGAATTGTAATTGTGATAATGTTTTTTGCGCTGTCATATCAGTTGTGTTGTATGTTTTCTGTTGCCCAAAAATTATAGAAATTAAACCATTGGTGTGGATATTTTAATACAATCTCTTCGCATTTGCGAATAAATTCAGTAGCAAGGAGTTCTGCCTTTTTTGCAATGTTTTGAACCTCTGTTTTGACTTCGATAGGGTTAATATATGCGTGATATTTTTTTGCGCTATCTTTCATCATAAATAAAGCAACAATTGGCACATTCATTTGTGCAGCTAAGCGAAAAGGAGCAAGGGGAAACGAAGCTTCTTTACCTAAAAATACTCTGTTGATATTTTTGTTGCTACCATAAACTCTGTCGCAAGGGATTGTGATTATTTCTCCATTTTCCAAAGCTTGTTTAATTAAAAATAAATGCGACATATCTTTTTTTACTGATATTGCGTTGATGTTAACATCTTTTAGAGTTTGTTTTCTTTTTTTCATTATTGCTTCAGATTCTCCATCGTATATTAACGCATGTATTTTCTTCACATCTTGTTGAGTAACAAAGCCTCCAGCTTCAAAATTACCGATATGTGAACTTGCAATAATAAATCCGGTCTTCTTCGAAAGCAACTCTTTGATATATTCTTCTCCTTCTACTTCTGTAGAAAAGAAATTTTTTCTTCCTGCAATGATAGCAAATTTATCCAAGACAACTTGTCCGAAGATCAAGTGATTCTTAAAAGTTTGCATAAAAGCTTTCATTGAGGACATATTGTATGCTTGTTTGAAATAGCGGATAATAGATAAATATCCTGTTCTGTTGAAAAGCATATAGAATGGAACAACGAGCAATAGAGTAGGGTAAATAATAGTTACGTCAACGAACTTAAAAATAAAGAACAGACTTTTTTGACCAAAGGAGCCTCCGCCTGTTTTCCCTTTCCATTGTCGCGACTCTTTAGTCATTTTTCTTTTCCTTAGATTTACTTTCTATATAATCGTAAAATTGTGACAATGTTTTAATATTTGTCATCTCTTCAGGTCTAATTTTAAATCCGAAAATGTTTTCTACAATTACAACAATGTCAACAAAATCAAGGCTATCAATTCCAAGGTCTTCTTTTAGTAATGCATCATCATTTAAAAGTGCTTCGTCGATTTCAATTTCTTCAATTAAAAAATCATTAACTTTCTTTTCAACTTCTTTTCTTGTCATATTAAATCAGTATTTAACTATTTTGTTAATAAAATTGTTTTGATATTAAAGATAAAAGTGTTGTGTTATAATATATTAGTTTATGTGGGTGTAAAATATGCATGAAAATATTACACTCAATAAACAATACAAAGATAAGGAATTTTCTTATATTGTAAAGGTTTTGTGTTAGATATTTATTAAAATATTATGACTTCTTATTGTTAATAAATTTTCGTGGTTTCCGATTGTTTTCAGGATCTTGAAGTTTTCTAATATTTTCAATGCTGTCAATAATTATTTCCGGCGCAACCCTAATCTTCGCTCGAAAGAAATCCTTAACTTCTTTTATTGTGTTATTATCATGAATATGACAACCTATGCGAATTGTAAGTTCGTCTGTACCAAGCTCATTTTCTGAAACTATAACAACATAATTTTCTATAAAATCAATATTGTCTAATATGTCAAATATTGCAGCAGGATATAAGGTTGTTCCTTTATATTTTATCATTTGGTTCTTTCGTCCAATAATCGGACTAATTCTTATAGTAGTTCTACCGCATTTGCATGGCTCGTAATGAAATCTTGCAATATCGCCTGTTTTAAATCGAAGTAAAGGCATTCCTTCAACGCCTAATGTTGTGATTGTTAGTTCTCCGAATTCTCCTTCCGGTACTATATTGCCATTCTCATCCAATAGTTCACAAATAATAAGTTCGGGATGATGATGCCCGCCTTTCCCTTCTTGACATTCACAGAAACTTGTTCCCATTTCTGTTGATGCGTAAGTTGAATATAAATCGATATTCCATTTTTCTTTAATTTTGGAACCTAAGAGATTGAGCGAGAAGTCGTCGTTACGCAAGTTTTCACCGATACATATTGCTTTCTTAATGCTTGAATTTTTGTAATCAATATTATGTTCTTCAGCATATTTTATCACTTTTAAAATAAAAGAAGGAACACAAATGATTGATGTTGGTGATATCCGTTGAATAGTATCCCACTGTAATTCAGGCATTCCATTGCCAACGCGAATAATGCCGGCTCCCATCATTCTGATGCCTAAAAAATACGCAAGTCCTGCCATAAACCTTTTATCAATAGTTGTCATTAATTGATAAATATCACTTTGACTTCCTCCGGCACAAATGAATGAAATGGCTTCATTATATGCTAAGCGGTCGAGGTCTTTGTCTGTCATGGCAAAAGTTGTAGGAGTGCTAAGAGTGCCTGATGTTGTAATGTAATCAACAATTTTACTGCTATCAACGCAAATAAAATCTTTGTTATATAACTGCAAATCTTCTTTATTTGTAACAGGGATATGTTTTAAGTCTTCTACAGATTTTATCTTTTTGATGTCAATTTTGTTTTTACTAAAAACATTTCTGTAATAGTCTGATTTAGCATTTATATATTCCAAATTTTTGATTAATCTTTCATCTTGATATTTTTTTATTATATCAATGGGCTCTTGTTCAATTTTAGGTAAAAAATCCATAAATTTTATATTGACTTAATCTTTTTATTTACTTACTCTCGCTGTCTTTAAATACAAAGCTGAGGTTTTTTGGCACTGATGCACAATTTTGCGCAATTAGTACTTTGTCATCATCTTTGTCTGTTGCAATAATTTGAAGATTTTTATTAACTAATGCCGCAATTAAAGGGTAAACACCGTAATTACAATTATCGATACAGATTGTGCCGTTTTTTGGCAACTTTGCGATTTCTTCAGTAAAATTATTGTTATCTTTTAATTGTTTACGTACAATGTTTTCAAGATTATTAACTTTGTATTTGTAATTTCCGATAACTAAATTATGGAAATATTGTGGTGTTTCAATTTCATTCGATAATCTTTGATATTCATTGATATACATTTTGCGAATAGATTTTGTACGTTCAGTATAATCTTTTCCATATTCTTGGTTAGCAGAATAGATCCTGTTTAATATTTCTACAGTAATCTTACCTTTTCTTAGCAATAGTTCAGATTTTGGTAATGTATGACCGGCGCCGTGAATTAATATTGGAATTATATCGGCTTTCAATTGTTCTGCCAAATAGAACGCGCCTTTGTGGAAACGTAATATTGAGCAGTCTTCAGATCTTGTTCCTTCTGGAAAAACCATTATAGAATATCCTGCATTGTACAGATGTCTAAGTTTATCCACATTGTCTTCTATGCCATTATGTATTGGTAAGTAATCTGCATATCTTATTAGTATGCCATAAAATGGAGATTTCCAAACCCACTCATTAGTTAAAATAATTATTTTGGGATTCAGCATCATGATTATTATCAAATCAAGATGCGATTGATGATTTGATATGATAATTCCTTGCTTGTCAAAAGTTTCTTTGTAATAATTAATAAGTGTTGTTTTGTTTAATAAGAGATTATCAAAGCAAAATTTTGAAAACTTTTGAAGTAATTTGTGATATTTTAATTTATGTTTTTCTGTTTTTCCACCAATTGTTAGCAGGAAAAAACCGGAAATTGTAATAAACAAACTTCCGAATAAGAAAAAAACGAAAGCAGCAAAAGTCGCCAACCAATTTGTTAATGTAACTGGTGTTTTTCTTGTTTTTCCTTTCTTTTTTGTTATTGCATTAAAGAAAATTGGAGGGATAACAAAAGCCATCAACACAACAGACAACATTCCAATAATTGTTACTTGCGCCAATGATTGCATTGCAGGATGTTTTGCAATGATTAATGACCCAATACCAATAAACATTGTTATTGCTGATAAGCTTACAGCGCTTTTAAACGAATCAACTTTCTTTTTGCCATAACTATATTCGCTCATCAGACCGTCAACAATAAAGATTGTATAATCGTCTCCTAAACCAAAAATGAATGTAGCAAGTATTATGTTAACAATATTAAATCGTATATCAAAAATACCCATAATTCCCAAAATCCAAACCCAACTTATTAGCATTGGGAGAAATGCAATAACACTTAATTCAATTCGCTTAAAAGAAATTATAAGAAAGAAGAACACAATTATTCCACATATATACACAATAAAATCAAAGTCTTTTGACAAGGTATTAATCATGTTTCTCATCATAGTCCCAGAATCGAATGTAAATCCGCCAAGAACGCTTTTAATATTTTCAACTTTTGTCGGTTCTGAATATAATAAGCTTATTACCATAGATCTATCTTTTGTGCTTATTAGATAATCTTTGAGAAAGTTTTCAATAAGAATGGAAAAATACTCAGGGTCTTGAATTTCGAAATTTTTATCTAAAGTATTTAAGAAATTATTGAAAGCATCTGTTTTAAATCCAATTTCTTTGCATTCGGAAGCAAGGATTTCAGTAAGATTAGTCTTGTGTTCTGCGAGAAATTCATTCCACTTTTTTAATCGATGAGTTTGCATCTCCTTGGATGGGAGAAAGTTTCTGATTCCAGTATATCCGCTTAGGTCACCATTAACAATCAAAGAATCTATAATTCCTATATTAGATTCATATTTGCATAAAGCGTCATCTAAATTTTTCCCTTCAGATATATTGTATAAACTTGTTTTTGAAATGTTTGTTACTCCGGCAAAATCTTCAAAATTAGTTTTTTGTTCAGTTGTCATATAATTTATTGCATTCATATCACCTTCAAATGTTGTTTTAGGCGTGAAGAATAGCAATATGATTGTAATGACAGTTATGAATGCAATTAATGCTTTGTTCTGATGAAGATTATATTCAGAAATGCGTTCAAGGAAAGTTTTATTTTGCTTTTTTAAATATATTTTATTGCTAAGGAAATGTGGTAAGAAGATAAGAACAAATAATGATGTTCCTATAAGTGTAAATGCTGCAAATAAACCAAAATCGCTCATTGACTTTGAACTGATAAATATTAAGCTTAGAAATGCGGCGATTGTAGTAAATCCACCTATTATTAAAGGACTGGAAATGTCTTTGATTACTTGAATATTACTGCTAACATATTTTACATGAACCAAATAATGTAGTGAATAATTTATTGCTATTCCGAAAATTATTGAACCGGCACCAATTGCAATTGCAGAAATATTTCCTTTGAAAAAATACATCATTGCTAAAGAAAATATTCCACCGAAGATTATCGGAAGTATTATCAAAACTATCGAGTTGAATCTTCGGAAAAAATATATCATTAAGGCTATGATTAATATTGATGCTATGATTATTGATAAGATTGAATCTTTTTTTATCCTGCTGGCATTTGTAACAGCAATATCTGCTGCACCAAAATATCTTATTGAAATATTATCGTCAAACTCTGAGCTAACAATTTTGATACATTCTTTGAGTTTAGTAATCATTATTTTGTTCTGTGCAGTTTCGCTTGATGGATGTGTAGATGTAATCAGTACAATTTGTTCTTTTCCGTTTTTTGTAAAGATATAGTCATCGATATTAATAAATTCATCACTTATTTGAAATTTTTGTAAGTCCTGTAATATCGGCGTAGCAAAATGAAGAGGATCATTCACGATAGTCTTTTTCATAACAGCACCAATAGGTGAAGTTAGTAATTGTTTGTTGCCTTCCAATGTTTTATTGATACTTTCTTTGCTGATTTTTTCAGCAAGATGTGAGTAATCATCATCATTAAGAAAATAAGGAAAATTTGAACTTATGAAATCAGAAACTGAAAAAATTAGACTTTGATCGACTTTATAGAAAATTTTTGAAATATGTTCAGAACCAATAATGGAATCAGCAAGGTAAACAAATCTTTCGGATGCATCTTCCAACTCATCCATATCATTGTTGTTGTCACTTATTCTTACAATTATCTTATCGGAAATACCAATATTATTCATTATGAAATTGATATCTTCTGTTTCTTTACTTTTAGGTAAAAAACCGGAGATATCTTCATCAAACTTAATCTTAGATGCGAAAAAAGCTGATAATAATGTTATTACAATCAATGCAATGATCATTATATTGCGATGTTTGTTAAAATACTGATATATGAGTGAAAATATTTTATCCATTATGTTTGAATATCTTTAGAATTAACATTGACCAATATCCGTATGTTAAGGCAAGAATTGTAAGCAAAGTGTTCATCAAACTTATTCTTAAAAAATCCACATTTCTAAAATGTGTAACACGTTCTTCTTTAGGTGCATAATAAGCCTCAATAGGTATTTCAATAATTTTAGTGTTTTTCCACGCCATTCTCACAAGTATTTCCAACTCACATTCATATCGAGTTGTTATTAGCTTCATTTTTGATATCTTTTTTAAAGGATAAGCTCTGTATCCCGATTGAGTGTCTTTTACTTTGGACAAAGTTTGCAAATTAAACCAAAAATTAGAAAATTTGTTCGCAAAAGTATTTTTTGTTGGTTTGTTTTCTTGACTTAAATTGCGGCTACCAATAATAATTGAATGTGGATTTTTTGCTATGCCGTTATAAAACATAGGTATGTATTTCGCATCATGCTGATCGTCGGAATCAATGGAAATTGCATAATCATATCCATCTTGATATGCTCTTTTAAAACCTTGTTTTAAAGCATTACCTTTACCACGATTTTTTTCAATATTAATAATTGAAACCTTTGAATGATAGTCATTTAGAATCTCAGAAGTGTTGTCGGTTGAACCATCGTTTACGACATATATATGAGTGGAGTAGATACTTACAGAATCTATAACCTTAGCTAAAGTTTTCGAATTATTGTAAGTTGGAATTATTATACAAACTTTTGTATCAACATGCTCCTTTTCAACATTTCTATCTGAGTAATTATTTTCTATAGACATATTGATTTTAAATTATTCTAAAATGATATTTAATATTTCTTCTTTTGTTAAAAACCCAATATCCGTCATTGCTTCCGCTTTTATAATGATTAGTTTCTGTTATGTTTACATTACTCTGAATGAATATTAAATCTTTTTGTATTGTTTGTTTAATATACCATTTATTTATGTAGCTTACAACATTTATGAGTTTGCACTTACCGTTTTTTATTTCAAAATCAAATGCCTTAATGCCAAATTCATTCATGACAGTACCAACAATATTGTTGTCATTTTTTTTTATAATTGTAATTCCGGTTATTTCAATATCTCGAAATTTGAATTCGGAGTTGAACTTGATAACTTCCTGTTTTTCACATCCGTAAACGGGAAACCAACAGTTGTTTGTGCTTGTTAGTAAGGGTTTTTTAGAACAAGAATTGCACAGCAAACAAATGATCAACAAAAAATTAGCGAATTTTAAAAACTTCATCATTAATAGGTTCATTAATAATTCGTGGAGAAAATTTGATGACCGTATTGTCTCCAGTATCTTCAATCATTTCAATTTTGGAAACAGTAAATGTGTTGTCAAATGTTAGAAGTATGTAAGAAAATATCTTTTTTATTTCCTTTTGTTTGGGAGTTAATTTGAAAATGTATTCATTGTTATTTTCTGACTGTAAATCAACATTAAAGCTTTCGTTCTTTTCTAAGCCGCTTCCATTTATACCAACAATCATAATCTTACTTATCTCAGCGAAAAGTTTATTCTGATCTGTATTGAAATTATTTTGAGATGATTCTGTTATTATGCTAATGTCTTTTTCATTCATGATAAAAATATATTCATAAGGCGAAGCATATTCCCATCTGAACTTATCAGGTGCTGAAAAAAACATATATCCTTTCGAAACAAATTCTTCAGCTAAAATACTAATATTCTTTGTCTGAGTGAATGAACATTGCATTGTTTTAGTATTTTCTGATGTCTTTGATATTTTATCCAGAATATTATTTTCCTGCGCATTAATGTCTATAGAAGAAATAATGAAAGCTAAAAATAATATATACTTAATTTTATTTAACATTTTACGATGGTTGCTGGATTTGAATAAAAATTACGCCAAGAATAATAAAAAACACGCCAATCCATCTTGTTAGTGGAACTGTTTCATGGAAAATAAAAACTGCAGCTAACATCCCGAAGATGTAACTAATTGAAATTAACGGGTATGCGATGCTAAATGGATAGTGTTTTAATATGTGCATCCACAAAATTGTTGCAGTAGCTATTGAGATTCCTGAAAACAATAGAGGCCAATTTACAAGTAAATCTTTGAAAAAAGCTTTTGTCCAACTAAAAGCACCCATTCTTGCCATTGCAAATTTTAAAAATATTTGTGCTGAAACAAGAAATAAACTTTGTATTGTTGATAGACAAATTAATTTAAACATGAGAATATTAAATAGCTATTTTGTGCTGTTTTTACTAATAAATTCTGCGATTGTTCTCACAGATTTAAATATTTCTTTTCCTTTTGACGGATCATTTATTTTGATGCCGTAATTTTTTTCTAATATAACAATCAGCTCAAGAGCATCAATGGAATCTAATCCCAAACCATCGCCAAATAGTGGAGCATCATCATCAATGTCGTTTGGCGACATACCGTCTAGGTTTAAAACTTCAATAATTTCACCTTTTAATTTAAGTATTAACTCTTCCATAAAATTTTTTTGTGCAAAGATAATTTAATTTGTTCAAAGTTTAAGGTTAAATTTCAAGGTTTTCTCTATCAAATGCAATATACTTTGGTTCCATTGGTTTGTAATTCTTGTCTCCCCATAGCGAACTTGTGATCATTAAATCGGCGCTATACCTATTGCAAGCAATTGGTACATTATGAATACGACATTGACGAAGTAGCATCTGTATGTCGGCTTCGTGCGGTTGCGGATTCAAATCATCAATGAGAAAAACTGCAAGATTAATTTCTTTTCTGACAACCATTGCTGCGATTTCTGCATCACCGCCTAAAGGTCCTGAATGCATTTTTGTAATATTTGCTTTTAGTCCCTTTTCTTTATAAGTTTCTTCGAGAAGGGTTCCTGTAGTTCCGGTACAAACTAGATTATGTTTGGATAAAAATTCCGCATTAAAAATTGCCCATTCAATTAAATCAAATTTTCTTTTGTCATGTGCTACAAGAGCAATAGTTAGTTTTTTCATAAGAATCTAAATTATTAATTTAAATGTATAATGTAACTACAAATCAACCCTTAAACCTTGAACAAATATTCCATCTATTTCACCCCACCATAAATCACTTCTTCACCATATCTTGCTAAATTCATTTTATCACGTTTCTCCTTAGGAATCTCGTAATAAATTTGGTCTTCAATAACATCAAAACCTGCACGGCGAATATAATCGGAATAATCTCTACCAAATTGCCGCACATGATCATACTGCCCGAATAAACGCTCTCTTTCCTTTGGATCTGTAATGCTTGGATCTTCAAAAGTGTCAATATCAGGATTAATAGGCACTAACATTATAGCTTGACCGTTAGGTTTTAATATTCTGTGTAATTCTCCCAGAGCAATATTTGCATCTTCAACATGTTCTAAAACGTGATTACAAATAATGAAATCGTAACTATTGTCGGGCAAGTCAATTTTCATGACATCTAATTTTATGTCAGCGATAGGAGAGTCAAGGTCGGCGGTAGTATAATGCAGATTTTTGCAAGCTCTGAAACGTTTAAGAAATGGCTGTTCCGGAGCAATATGCAATACATTAAGTTCACCGGTGAAAAAGTTAGTTTTTTCTTTCAAATAAAGGTACATCAACCTGTGACGCTCGAGCGACAAACACTTCGGACACAAACGGTTTTCCTTAGCTTCACCATAACCGTAGGGCATAAATTTTCTGAAAGAAGTTTCACAAACCGGACAGTACACCTTCTTACCCCAATAAAAAGGACGCACAAGAAATCCGAAAATTTTGCTAAACCTTATGAGGGTTTGGCGAGAGAAGCGAGAGGTGATAAATGAGATTATTTTTTTCATGGAAATTTTTTCATAGATATTAGTAAAGACGCACGGCCGTGCGTCTTTACTAATATCCATCTACTTTATTCAAACTTCGGTTCCACACCCATGTTATAAAACATAAAAGCCCACTCATCAACGATTTCGTCAATTACCTTTGATGTTGGTTTGCCGGCGCCGTGTCCGGCTTGGGTTTCTATGCGTATCATAACAGGATTTTCACCGGAATATTTTTCTTGTAAAGTTGCGGCGTATTTGAACGAATGTGCAGGAACAACACGGTCGTCGTGATCGCCTGTAGTTACTAAAATTGCAGGATATTCAACCCCTTCTTTAATAGTATGCAAAGGAGAATATTTGTAGAGATACTCAAACATTTCTTTGCTGTCTTCACTTGTTCCGTAATCTGTAGCCCAGTATCTTCCAATTGTAAAGTGTTGATAACGTAGCATGTCGAGAACACCAACAGCAGGTAATCCTACTGCAAATAAATCAGGACGTTGGTTGACGACAGCGCCAACAAGCAATCCGCCGTTTGAGCCACCTTGTAATGCAAGATATTCCGGCGATGTATAGTTGTTTGCAATAAGATATTCAGCAGCAGCAATACAATCGTCGAAAACATTTTGTTTTTGCATCAAAGTACCGGCTTTATGCCATTTCTCACCATATTCGCCTCCGCCACGTAAGTTAGCAACAGCAATAATACAACCGTTTTCCAACAAAGGTACTCTCGAGATTGAGAAACTCGGTGTTAAACTAATATTAAATCCACCATAGCCATAAAGTAAAGTTGGATTTTGTCCGTTTAATTCCAAATCCTTTTTGTAAGTCAAGAACATAGGAACTTTAGTGCCGTCTTTAGATTCATAAAATACTTGTTTTGTAACATATTTATCAGAATCAAATTTGATTTGTGTTCTTGAGTATTCTGTAGATATATTATTTTTGATATCGTATTTGTAAATGATTGATGGAGTGTTGTATGAAGTATAACTATAGAAAGTGATATTATCATCTGCTTTGCCTCCGAAACCGCCAACTGATCCGATAGGAATGTCAAGTATATAAGAATTTTTTCCTTTAGTATCAAAGATTTCAATGTAGCTGTGTGCATCTTTCAAATAATTAGCAATTAATTTTTTTCCAACGTATGAAACGCCGTTTAAAACATAGTCTCTTTCAGGAATTACATCTTTCCAATGTTTTTTGTCGGCAGCCTTTTTCAATGGAACGGAAATTAATCTGTTATTTGGTGCATCATAATTTGTAATTATGTACAAATCATTGCCAATAACATCTAATACAGTGTACTCTTTGTCAAAATCTGTAATGATATGCGTAAATTCTTTATCATTGCTTTTTTTGAATGCCAGAGAATTTCCTGTTGTTGATTCTGTTGTATATAAGAACATATATTTGTCATCGTCAGTAACATCAAGACTGAAAGAGCGTTCCGGATGTTGTGGCTCGGAATATACAAGAATGTCTTGTTCTTGTGGAGTTCCTATTTTATGGAAATAAAGCATGCTATTTTCGTTAGTTCCTTTGAGCATGTCGCCTTCTTTAGGTTCTGGGAAACGACTGTAAATAACGCCATCTTCGAAAGGTGTTATTCCGGAGAATTTTATCCATTTCAAATGGTCGTCGAGTAATTTGCGAGAATCGATATCCATGAAATAGAACTCTCGCCAGTCGCTGCCGCCTCTTGATATGCTGTAAATAAGTGTTTTGCCGTCTTTTGTAATATTGATGCCCGATAAAGCAATTGTCCCGTCTTCTGAAAGCGTATTAGAATCCAATAATATTGTGCCTTCTTTGTCGTCAATATCATTTAAAAGATACAGAACACTTTGGTTTTGTAATCCGGTGTTTTTGTACATCATCCATCTTTCGCTGATTTTAAATGGCGACGAATGTTTCGGATAATCCCACTGCTCGGTAAGTCTTTCCTTCATCTTGGCTCTAAAAGGAATTTGATCTAAATAAGCAAAAGTAACTTCATTTTGAGCTTTTACCCATTCCGCCGTTTCATCCGACATATCGTCTTCCAACCATCTGTACGGATCAGCGACTTGAGTGCCAAAATATTCATCAACATGGTCGATTTTTTTCGTTTCAGGATATTTTATCCCTTTATTCTGATTACAAGAACTAAATGTTGTCATAATAGAAATGATTACTGTAATTAAAATTAGATTTTTCATAAATAATGGTTAGTGGTTAATGATTAATGATTTGAACGTTACAACTTTGAACATTAAACCTTGAACTTTGAACAAATTTATTCTTTAGCTTTTACTTTTTTAATTGTTTCTTTTATTTTTTCTATGTTTGAAATTTGCTTGGTATAATCGAATTTTTCTGTGCTGATAATATTATTTTTTCTGAATGTCATTTGAGAGTCTTCTCTTACAGTTCCGGAGAAATGATATTCTTTAGCTTTAACTTTTGAATGTAATTCTACAATATTATTTTCGTTGATGCCGCTTCCGGGCATAATAATTATTCTTTCTCCTGCTTGTTCAACAAGTTTTGAAAGAATCTCTGTGGATTCAATAACTTTCGGCGCTGTTCCGGATGTTAGTATTCTTGTTGCGCCGCATGAAATAATATTTTCCAAACTTTCGTAAGGATCGCGAGAAACATCAAAAGCTCTATGGAAAGTGAAAGAAAGCGGGTAGGAGAGCTCAATAATCTTTTTTGTTTTGTCGATATCAACTGTGCCGTTACTATTTAAAAATCCACACACAATACCGTTGATACCAAGTTCTTTACATTTCTTGACATCCATAATAATTTCTTGGAACTCAAATTCATTGTAAAGAAAATCGCCAGATCGCGGACGAATAAGTACATTGATCGGAATATCTAAATTTTCTCTGCAAAGTTTGATACTTGCGTACGAAGGTGTAGTTCCGCCGGCTTCAAGATTTGCGCATAATTCAATTCTGTCGGCTCCTGCGGTCTGAGCATTTTTCGCCGATTCAAAAGAGTTGGAACAGATTTCAAAAAGTGGCATAAGCTATTTCAAAATTACTTCATCAATAAAAATCCAAGGCTGTCCTGAATATTCGTGCCATTCAGGAAGCGCATCTAATCCAATTAATGATATTTTAATAAATCTCGGCTTAATCACTTCATCGAATTTAAAAGTAGTTTCAGCGTTATAAATATTATCATTCTTAATTACTGCATTTTCTTTAAATGAAATCAAAGTAAAATCTTTTCCATTGTCAGAAGTGTAAAGTTCAATTCTTATTGGTTCAAAAACCCAAGAAGCTTGACAAACATTGTTGTAGAAGACAACTTCATTAATTTTATCATATTCGTTCTCGATGACGATTTCTACTTTATCTGTTTGAAAACCGAGCCAGCGACCATCAGTATGCGTTGTTGAAGCTAAAATTCCATCAGCAAGCGTATATTCGTAATTTGCTGCGTATTTTTCGTTGGGTTTCGGAGTTAAGGTAATGTTTTTTCCGGTAAGATTAGAAGACGAAACGCTTGTAGATGCTACTGATTCGCGCGGTTCGCCATTGTAATATGTTTGTGCTTTGATAATTGTGAAATTCTCAACTTTAAATGGTTGCGTGTATTTTTTTGACTTATCTGTAGGATTGCTTCCATCCGTCGTATAATAAACTTCTGTGCCTAAAACATCAGATTCGATGGTGACAAGATGGTGATTACCTTCATTAATGGTATTTATTGTCGGTTTAAAATTACCATCACAATAATTGTATCCGAGATAACCAAGACGTTGTTTTGTGCCTTCAACTTTTTCGCGGAAACGGTACCAATCTTTCTTTTCTTTTTGCGACCATGCAACTTCCGATAATGCCGCAAGACGAGGCCACAACATGTATTCAGC
>JAJDHA010000059.1 GCA_030265965.1 Odoribacter sp. OttesenSCG-928-L07 | reverse complement strand
ATCCCACGGGTTCGCTACGCTCACCCGTGGTTACTATAGTTCAAGCCTTCGGCTTGCATCACATATCCCAACCCACAGGGTTGAATATCATTAACCACGGGTGAGCGTAGCCAACCCGTGGGCATACCAGTGTGCGTACCCGTCGGAGTACCCGTGGGCATACCAGTGTGCGTACCCGTCGGAGTACCAGTGTGCGTACCAGCGAGCGCAGCGAACCCGTGGGAGTAAACAATAAAACTATCATATAATGTCATATACTCAATCATACTATCACATAGTACTACGAACGAAATATAGCCAGAAGTCTATATCACAAACTAATGTCTCAGAGCTATATAGATATATCTGGGGCATAATTAAAAATAAAAAATGCAAGCTGTACAGAATAAATGGTATTGAAGATCATATTCACTTACTTATTTCACTTCATCCAAGTATTGCTTTATCCGATTTTGTGAAAGATATAAAAATTGCTACTCATTATTGGATGAGGAAAAGAGATGATTTTAAACAATTTAATGGGTGGTGTGTCGGCTATGGTGCATTTACTTGTGGATATAGAGATAGGATGAAAGTGATAAAATATATTGCTAATCAACAAAAGCACCATAATAAAGAAAGCTCTAAGGATGAAATTGTACGTATCATCAAAGAAGCAGGTATTGATGTTGATGATAATGATGCTTTTTTAAGGTGATATTGATTGTATTTGTTTATTAGGATTTGAGGTTCAGATTGTTATAGACTTATGTCGTTCGCTGCGCACACGGGTACTCCCGCTGGTACGCACACAGGTGCTCCGCTGGTATGCCCACTGGTGATCCCACGGGTTCGCTGTGCTCACCCGTGGTTAATACAGCTCAAGACTGAAGTGAGGAAACTTTTTTATTTTTTTCTTGAAAAGATAGGAGAAATGAACGATTTATTTTATCTTTGCCAATTGTCTTGATTAATCAAATAATATTATGTATTCAGATTTTAAAAAATTTTTACAAACGGAGATTGAAGAAATAAAAAATGCCGGTTTGTATAAAGGTGAGAGAATTATTGTCTCTGCTCAAGGTGCTGTTATTAAATTAGAAAACGGCAAGGAAGTTCTAAATTTTTGTGCAAACAACTATTTGGGATTAGCTAATAATAAACAACTTGTTGATGCGGCTAAAGAAGCTTTAGATACACATGGTTATGGTATGGCTTCTGTTCGTTTTATTTGTGGAACTTCTGATTTGCACAAAAAATTAGAAGCAAAAATTGCAGAATTCTTTGGAACTGAAGATACCATCCTTTATGCTGCATGTTTCGATGCAAACGGTGGCGTATTTGAACCTTTATTGGGTGAGGAAGATGCTATTATCTCCGATTCATTAAACCACGCTTCCATTATTGATGGTGTTCGCTTATGTAAAGCACAAAGATACAGATATGCAAATGCTGATATGCAGGATCTTGAAAAACAATTACAAGAAGCTCAAAAGAATAGATTCAGATTAATCGTTACTGATGGCGTATTCTCTATGGATGGTAATGTTGCTCCATTGGACAAAATTCTTGCGCTCGCAGAAAAATACAATTCAATGGTAATGGTTGACGAGTCTCATTCTGCCGGCGTTGTCGGAGAAACAGGAAGAGGCGTTACTGAGCTTTTTAATAAAAGAGGAGAAGTAGAAATTATTACCGGAACTTTAGGAAAAGCTTTCGGCGGTGCAATTGGCGGATTTACAACAGGCAAGAAAGAAGTTATTGATATGTTGCGCCAACGTTCAAGACCGTATTTGTTCTCAAATTCAATTCCTCCTTTAGTTGCTGCTGCCGGAGTTAAAATGGTTGAGATGATGAGCAGTACTAATGAACTTCAAGATAAACTCCATTTCAATACTAAGTATTTTATTGATAAAATGAATAAGTTAGGTTTTGATATTAAACCTACTCAATCAGCAATTTGTGCAGTAATGTTGTATGATGCTAAACTTTCTCAAGATTTTGCTGCTGCATTACAAGAAGAAGGAATCTATGTTACAGGTTTCTACTATCCGGTAGTTCCAAAAGATACTGCACGTATTAGAGTTCAATTGTCGGCTGCTCATGAAGTTGAACATCTTGATAAAGCAATAGCCGCTTTCGAAAAGATAGGTAAAAAACTTAATGTTTTGAAATAAATAAGAACTATCTAATTAAATCGTAAATTATTATGAAAAAATTCGCAGTAATTCTTGCAGGATGCGGTGTAAAAGACGGTTCCGAAATTCATGAAGCTGTTTTAGCACTATATTCAATAAAAAAACTCGGCGCCGATTATTCAATCTTCGCCCCTGATGTTGATTTCCACGAAGTAAATCACATTACAATCCAAGAAACAGAAAATGTCAGAAATGCACTGATTGAAGCAGCTCGCATTGCACGCGGCAATATTAAACCTCTATCAGAATTTAATGAAGAAGAATTCGATGCTATGATTCTTCCAGGTGGTTTCGGAGCAATGAAAAATTTATGTAATTACGCATTTGTTGGTGCCAATTTTGAAGTTAACAAAGATGTGAAAAAAGCTGTTCTTGATATGTACAATGCTGGTAAACCTTTAGGATTTATGTGTATTGCACCACTAATTGCAGCAAAGTTAATTCCTGGATGTATCTTGACAATAGGTCATGATAAAGACACAGCTAATGTCATTGAACAACTCGACTGTGAACATGTTGTAACTGAAAGCGGTGAGGTGTGCATAGATAGAGATAATAATATCTTTTCTACGGCTTGTTACATGCTAAATGTTGATATTGCCGGAGTAGGAGTATGTGCACAAAATTTAGTTGAAGCGATGCTTGAAAGTATGTAATCTGTTCGCTGTAAAAAATATATCCCAATTATTATGAAAAAACCTTTATTTATTATTCCATTAATTTTTAATTTTCTATTTATCATCAACTTAACTGCGCAGAATATTTCTTACTCAAATTTGCGCGATGGAAATGGCATATCTGTAAGTATGACAATGGATTCATATGATATTTCTACTTTAAATCATAAAGGAGAAGAAATGCATGAGCTTTTTGTTTCAGGTATTTCAATTCCAAATGATGAAGGAATGCCCAATCTTCCGAGAATCTCACGTTTTATTGCTTTACCACAAGGTGCAGATGCTAAACTTTTTATCAAGAATATAGAAACAGAAGTTGTATCAAATGTCAATATGGCTCCTGCGCTAAGGGTTCAAGCAGAGAACGAAGAACCGGAATTTAATTATTCAAAAAACAAAAGGGTTTACGATAAAAATGAATTCTATCCTACATCTCCTGTGGAAATTTCTGAGAGAACTTCTTTGCGAGGAGTTGATGCAATTGTTTTAGGAATTACACCTTTTCAGTATAATCCTGTTACAAAAGAGTTAATTGTAATAAAAAACATTGAGCTTGAGATAAATTATGAAGGCGGAAACTCAATAGTTGGAGATAGTAAATATAGGTCAAGATGGTTCGATCCTATTTTAAAAAATGCATTATTGAACTATGAAGATTTGCCTGAAATAGATTATTCTGAAATTGTTGCAAACAGAAGTAAAGATGCAACAGGATGTGAGTATCTTATAGTTACTCCGAATAATGATATTTGGGCTCCCTATGCAGAACAACTAAAAGAATATAGAACCAAACAAGGTATTCTAACTAAAATAATGAGGTTGGATGAAATGGGAGTTACAACAACTGATCAACTAAAATCTTATTTCCATAATGCTTATAACACTTGGGATATTCCTCCGGTTGCAGTATTACTTATGGCTGACCACAAAACAGATATGACTCAAGGTATTCCTGCGGAAGTTATTTACCATCCTTATAATGGTAGTTGCATAACCGACAATCAGTATGCAGATGTTAATGGCAACTATCTTCCAGAAATGGTATTTGCACGCATGACAGCTGAGAATGAACAACATTTACAGATAATGGTTAGCAAAACATTAGAATATGAATATACTAATCCATGTGTAGATACTGAGTATTATAATAAACCAATTACTGCATTAGGATGGCAAACAGTAAGATGGTTTCAAATCTGTTCTGAAGCTGTGGGTGGATATTTTAGATCAACAGGTAAAAATCCTGTTAGAATTAATGAGATATACGAAGGTACTCCGGGAAGTGTTTGGTCAACTGCACAAAACACGAATAGTGTTGTTAATTATTTTGGTGTTAATGGATTAGGGTATTTGCCCGCTTCGCCAACCGAATTAGGCAACTGGTCGGGAGGTACGGCTGCACAAATAGTTACAGCTATCAATAATGGTGCATTCGTAATACAACATAGAGATCATGGTTATGTCGATGGTTGGGGTGAACCATCATTTAGTTCATCTGATATTCAAAATTTAAATAATGTTGGTAAAATGACGTTTGTGTTTAGCATCAATTGCGAAACAGGAAAGTTTAATAACAATTCTCAGTGCTTTAGTGAAGTTTTTCATAGACGCACTTTTAATGGTCAAAACGCTGGCGCAGTAGGTGTCTTATCCCCTACCGAAGTTTCATACTCGTTTGTAAATGATACATATATTTGGGGTGTTTATGATTTGTTTGAACCAGACTTTATGCCTACATATGGACCTTTTGCCGGTAATTCCGGAAACTGGATGCCTGCCTTTGGTAATGTTGCAGGAAAGTATTTTTTGCAACAAAGCAGTTGGCCCTATAATAGCGATTCTAAGCAAATTACTTATCAGATGTTTACAGCTCACTGCGATGCATTCTTGCAACTTTTTAGTGAAGTCCCTACTGAAATGGAAATATCTCATCAAGAGGATGTTATGACAGGCCTTCCGTTATTTGTGACTTGTGAAGAAGATGCAGTTGTTGCTTTAACAATTGACGAAGAAATTATTGCAGTTTTTAATGGAACTGGTTCGCAACAAGAAATAGAATTACCTATTCTTGAACCTGAAACAATGATATCTATTGTGGCAACAAAACAGAATAGATTAAGATATGTTAATAATGTTAGAATTATTCCTGCAAGTGGACCATATATTATTTGTAATGAATGGACAATCAATGATGAAAATAATAATGGAAAATTAGATTATGCTGAAACCTCCGGACTTTCGCTTACAATAAAAAATATTGGAGCAGATTCTTGCTCAGATGTTGTTGCTACATTAGTCATAGATGATGAATATATTACTGTTGAGCAATCAAATGCAGAATTTGGAAACTTGAATGTAAATGATATCATTACAACAGACAATGCATTTTCTATTAAAATTGCTAATAATGTACCAAATAATTATAAATTTACAGCTAATGTACTTATAGAATGCTCTGAAGGAATAAATTGGAATGTTAAATCAGAATTTATTGCATACGCGCCAATTATAGAATTTGTTGGTTTTGATATCAGTGGCGAAGTACTACCTGGTGAAACTTTCTCGATTATTCCAATCTTTGGTAATATTGGCGGAGCAAGAGTATATTCTCCAACAGTGACTGTTTCGTCAGATAATCCTGCCTCAATAATAAACACATCTCATCCTGTAACTTATGATGATATTGAAGCAGGAGAAATGTCATCAAATTATTTTAGTATTACTGTTGATGAAAATTCTCAATTTGGTGAATATTTATCATTCAATATCAATCTTTCTGCTGATTACAATTTTGCTTGTGAGGCTGAAGTTGAGATATTAATAGATCAATGTAATAAATCAATAAAAGATTTTCCTTGGGAAGAAGATTTTGAGATATCTACTTCTCTTGATTGTTGGACTCAAGAGTCTGATAATAGTAATATTAAATGGATAGCTAATAACGGAGGTTTAGCTTATAAACCTAATGCCGCACATAGCGGTAGTGTAAATATGTTAATTGCCGGATATAACGAAGTAAAAACAAAATTAATTTCTCCAAGCATTAATATCCCTGAAGAATATATTGCAACACTTAGCTTTTGGCACGCTCAAACAGAAAGATCAGGAAGACAAGATATTTTAAGAGTATATTATAAAACATCAATTGTTAATGATTGGATTTTAATTGAGGAATTTACTGATAACTATCCTGAATGGGAACAATTCTCTATTGATTTGCCTGAAACATCAAATACTGCTAATTATTATATTGCATTTGAAAGTGAGGTGAATGGGGCTTATGGAGTTGTTGTTGATGATATATCTATTTCGTTGAGATTTAACCCTTGTATGTCTGTAATTAACTTGAATGCAGAATATAATGTTAATTCAGTTGATTTATCATGGGAGCTTCCTGAACACTCTGATAATATTTTAGGTTATGATGTTTATTGTAATGATATACTTTTAGATAGAGTAACAACAAATGAATATAAACATTCAAATATTCCATATCAAAATAATATAAAATATTGTGTTACATCAATATACGATTTTTGCACGGCAACTACAAAATGTTATGACTTGTTTACATGTGTTGAACCAAGAAATTTGACAATTGATCTTATTGAAAATAATCTTGTTCTTCAATGGGAAGGTGCATCTGATGTAGAATACTTTAATATCTATAAAAATGAAGTTTTAATTGCTACTAATCATACAGAAACAAACTATTCTTATTTTGAAGGAGAAACAGGCAAATACACATATAAAGTTACAGCAGTTTATCCAAATTGCATTGAATCTGAAGGAGTTGAATCGCAATATAGTGTTGAAGGTATTAACAATATTTCTGAACAAATTAAGATATATCCAAATCCTGCTAATGATTTTATAAATATTGAAGCTAAAGAAATGTCAAAGATATTAATTTATAATAGTATCGGACAATTGTTAAAGTTATATGAAGTTAACAGCAATCACGCTATAATAGATGTATCTATGTTCGATTCAGGAATTTATTATCTCCAAATTCAAAGAGAAAATAACTATTCAATTACATCTAAGATAATTATCACTAAGTAGTTAAAATACATTTCGTTTAAAAATATTAATTATAAACTTTTTATTATGAAAAAAACCTTATTTTTTGTTTTATTAATTTTCAATTTTCTATTTATTATTAATTTAAACGCGCAGAATATTTCTTATTCAAATTTGCGCGATGGAAATGGCATTTCAGTAAATATGTCAATGGATTCGTATGATATTTCTACCTTAAATCATAAAGGTGAAGAAATGCATGAAATTACTGTTTCCGGTATCGTAATTCCTAATGATGAAGGAATGCCTAATCTTCCTCGAATCTCACGTTTTGTTGCATTGCCTCAAGGCGCAAATGCAAATTTTACGATTAAAAGTGTTGAGACTGAAGTTGTGTCGAATATCAATATTGCACCTGCTTTAAGAATTCAAAATGAGAATGAGGAACCTGAATTCAACTATTCGAAAAATAAAAAAGTGTATGAAAAGAATGAATTTTATCCTAATTCGCCAGTTGAGATTTCTGAAAAAACATCATTAAGAGGTGTTGATGCGGTTATTTTAGGTATTACACCTTTTCAATACAACCCTGTAACAAAAGAGTTAATTGTAATAAAAAACATTGAACTTGAAATAAATTATGAGGGAGGAAACTCGTTAGTTGGAGATAATAAATATAGATCAAGATGGTTTGACCCAATTTTGAAAAATGCATTGCTGAATTATGAAGTTCTTCCTGAAATAGACTATGCCGAAGTTGTTGCAAATAGAAGCAAAGACGCAACAGGATGTGAATATCTTATCGTTACACCAAATAATGATGAGTGGGCGCCTTATGCTGAGCAACTTAAAGAATACAGAACAAAACAAGGTATTCTTACTAAGGTAATGAGGTTGGATGAAATGGAAGTTACAAATACCAATCAATTAAAATCTTTTTTTCATAATGCATATAACACTTGGGAAATTCCTCCGGTAGCGATACTTTTAATGGCAGATCATGGAACTGATATGACTAAGTTTATTCCTGCTGAAATCATTTCTCACCCAACTGAAGGTACATGTATTACAGATAATCAATATGTTGATGTTACCGGCGACTACCTACCGGAAATGGTTTTCGCTCGTATGACGGCTTCAACTATTGCTGAACTTAGTGTCCTAGTTAGCAAAGTGCTGGAATATGAATATACAAACCCATGTATGGATGCTAATTACTACCAAAAACCAATTACA
>JAJDHA010000058.1 GCA_030265965.1 Odoribacter sp. OttesenSCG-928-L07 | reverse complement strand
GTTGCACCGGCATGATTGGTTGTACCGGTAATTGTTATATCTGATACCGTACTTTCTACTGTTACCGTATAATTTGTTGTCTCAGCATTAAATGCCGGTGTTAATGTTCCGGGACTTGCCGTTAGACTTAAAAGATTAGCATCATCTGAAAATTCTCTTGTAACTACTATAGTATAAGTCTTTGTTGTAATACCGTTTTCTGCTGTAACAACAATATCAAAATTATTTGGACCTACATTTAAAGGGAAAGTGCCGTTACCGGATACTGTTGCTGCCGGATTCCTTGGGGTTCCCTCGATAGTTATCTCAGAAACCGAATTTTCTACTAATACCGTATAATTTGTTCTATATGGAACAAAATCAGGTGTTAATGTACCCGGACTTACTGTTAAATTTGAAATATTCGTATTATTAACACCAACAATAAAGGGGTAAATAAATTTTGCAGGATAATCTTCTTTTGATGATATTGTTGTGTTTGTTAAAGTTGCTTCGTAATTGCCGGAAGTTAGGAAAGAAATCGTTTCCTGTACATAGTCTATGGTGTAATCTGTTCCATTAATTGCCGGCTGACCATCTTTAGTAATAGCAAAATCTGTTTGCGTACCCCCAACAACCATACAGTTTGGTAGATAACAATTATCTCCTATATTAAGGTCAAAACCTTCATGAGTTTGAGTTCCTAACAATTTATCGCTAAGTTTACTTATTTGCTGTGAGATAGAATAAAGATCTGTTAAAGGAATATGATTGTCATAACATTGTACACCAACCAATTCAGGATTATTCTTAATATTTAGTTCAGTTAATTCATTCTCATTACAGATTAATCCCATTAAAGATGTAAGATGCTTAAGATTAAGATCAGTAAGTTTATTTTTATCTATCGCAAGTAGTTGTAAATTTGTATTCTTTCCTAACTCAATACTACTTAATTGATTAGAACTAAGTACAATCTGTTGTAAATTCAAGTTATTACTAAGATCAATAGAAGTTAAAGAATTTGCTACTAACTCTAATCGCTCTAAATTCGTATTCTGACTCAGGTCTATTGAATTTAAATTTTCATTATGAGCAAGTGCCAAATATGTAAGATTAATAGCTTCAGTAAGATCTATGGAGTTAATTTTAGCACGATCGATCATCAGAAATGTAAAATCACACGATGGATCCATTGCCATAATTGTAGCAGTGTATGTATTGGTAGTTTGGTAAGGGTTTGGCTGAGTGAATTGGGTATAATCACTTTTTACATCAAATATTGAATAATTACCATCACCCCAATCAACAATAATTTTTTTGTTTTTCGGAGCTCCAATTATTATTACTTTTTCTTTGTCTGTTTCCCCTGTCCAATTAATGGTTATTTTATCTAGATTGTTAAAATCTACTTCACAAGTTTTAAACTTATAATTCCATCCCCATACAGTTCCTTGACTTTTATATCGAATTCTAAAATATAATTTTCCAGATTCAGGGATAGTAACACTATAATCTGTCGAATATTCACAGGTGCCTGGTATATATGCTACCTCCTTAAAAGACAACGCATTACCGCTAAAGTTGCTATTGTCGTAACATTCTATTTGAAATATTTCTCCTTCAGGTCCGTATTTACATATATGCTCATTTTCTATATGCAAATTCCAAAATAATTTCACGTCATTAAATGAAGCATAAGCATTAAATGACTCTATTTGAGGAACAAAATTTTTGGTGTATTTGGCTTCTTGAGGTGTATCCGAGGATTTTGTATGGGTTAATGTAAACTTTACATTACCGCCAATATCATATTGCGAACGATAATCGAAAGTGATTGTTCCTGTTTCTTGTGTAGAAGTAGTTGTTGTTATTGTTCCATAATTGTCTGTCAATGTTAAAGTACCATCACTATCGTAAGGGCACCAAAAAGGTTTATTATAGCTAAGAGCGATTTTTCCATTAGCTGCGGGACGTACATCTGTAATTTTTATTGGCGTTAATGAACAAGCAATGTTATTCGTCTTACTGAGAAGAAACGGATATTGACACATGTCAAATAACGTTGTTCCATCAATCGCCTTTCCACCTATATACACATTTAAATATTCAGCATTTTGATTCAAAGATAAGTCTATAATATCTGTCACTTCTTTAAATATCGAAACAGCCGAATTAGCCGATATAGATACGTTTATTTTTGCTTCATACCCACCAATCGAATTTCCTACCCTAAAATAGAACTTCACAGGTATATTACCAACCATTGGTTCGTTTGTATTATTTTTAATATCCATGGATAAGTATGTGCTTCCGCCATTTTGCAAAAACACATTCTTTTCTTGACATTGACCATCAGTAGTATATATTTGTATATTTGAATATTCTAATGAAGGGGTATAATTGTTTCTTATACGAGGTTCTAAATTAATTATTGCATCAACATTGTCGGGGTAACCTGTACTACTTAAATGAAACCACATGTCATTTCTTCCGCCATATCCCCAGTTAATATAAAATAAATTGTTGCTATTCCCGCTGATTATAAAACTATGACCTACATTATTTCCATCATTACCACTGTATATAACCGGTCTTTCTGCATATATTTCGGCTCTAATCATTTCTTCCCACGCAGCATCTGAATAATTCTTTTTTTGCTCAAGCCTGGAAGCCGTAAACCCAAAATGTTCTTGCATTGCGTATGGAATAAATGCAGATATAGTACTGCTAATTCCCGGCTCATAGCTCATTTGCACCGACACTCCCAAATCGTATAACAAATCTCTTGCTCCTTGTGTTGGGAAGTTACCACCTATTAAAGGGAATTCATAGAGCTTACTTCCAAAATCTACTGAACGCTTTATGTTTTGTCCGCAATCGAAATACTCAAAATATCCCTCGCCTTGCCATCTAATCAAATTAAAATTTCTGGTTGCCCAGTAATGCATTACCTGTCCCATTGCTGTTGCAATACAACCAGCAGGTGCATAACTAAATGGAGACCATTCGCCACCTTGATCCCAGGTTATTCCAAACAACAAGTCGTCTCCTTGGGTATATCCTTTACTACCAGTGCCTTCTCTAATTTCAATTGAAGGACCCGAGAGCAATTCTGCCCATTCTTTATTTGCTTTGGTAGATTTAGCCTTATCTTCCGATGATAAGTCTTTCGAACTTCTCAAGCGATCAACCCCTTCTTTGAAATTTTCCATCCAATAAGAAAAGGCAGGATTACCTTCTTTGTAAAATTTACCTTCTTGGGAGTAACCAACAATAGGGCTTATCCTGTCATCTCCTGAAAGAATTATCCAACCCTCACCATCACTTTTGGTAAGCACATAATAATACGGGTTAGAAGAATCTGTCAAAGAATGTTCAGTGTGCAGAATCTTAACCTCTGGTTTCTTATCAGCAGTAGATTTACCAGTAAAATTGCTTCCCATAAAGAAGTGTTGTGCTGCAAGTTTAACGCTCAATGTGTCAACAGATTTTGCAAATAAATTTGTTGACGCAAGAATAACTATCAACATGATTGCTATTCTTCTTGTAAAATGTAATAATTTATTCATAAATTTTTTTGATTTGTTAGTGCAAGTTTACCTACTTAGTTGTCTGTTTATTTTATAGTTTGTAAAATGCACAAATGTTTATTAATATTTAAATTTTTTTGATTTGGTATCTATTTGGTTTATTTATGGTTAATAGTTTTTGGATAACTTCCTTCTATTACTTTTTCCTCTCTTTGCGCTTTAACCCTTCCCGCTTTCGCGCCTCCCGCGTCTTCTTCCACAAACATCCCGTTCAAACTATTCCTCGCTCTCACATAATCGCGCATTTCTTCCGGCGACATACCTGTGAGTTGTTTACTGCAATTGTAAAATGCATCATAGCTTTCGAATCCGCTTTCTTCTCCTATCTTTTCCATAGAATAGAGATGTGAGTTGCTGCCTAAAAAAAGAATGGCTGCATGAGTTATTCGATGTTCATCTAAATTTTGCTCAATTTTTTGTTGAGATGTAGTTTCGATAGAATTAATTTTTGCTGTCATAATTTTTAATTTTTACCCGACAATATTTTTTTGGGTATTTTTATGAAGCAAAAGTATCTTTTAGATAAAAAAAAGTTGTCGCAGTTTATCCGGAAGTTGTCGTAGTTTATCCGAGAAGCTGAGAATCAGAGATTTGAAGATTTGAAAATTATGCTTTTGCGCTTTCCCGCTTAAATACACCAGGTGTTACCCCTGTATTTTGTTTGAAAACGCGGTGAAAAGTTTTGCGATCGCTGAAGCCGGATTCAAAAGCGATACCGTCAATAGATAAGTTGTTGTATGACGGTTCCGACATAATACGAACGGCTTCTTTAATACGAAACTCATTAATATAGGTGTAGAAATTTTTATTCGTACATTTGTTGATTGCAGCAGAAATGTATCGGCGATCAATTCCTAACTCATTCGACAATGAGTCTAAAGAAATATCGGGCTCCAAATATATTTTCTTTTCGTCCATCAACCTAACAACACCTTCCATGATAGAGATATCTGTTGAATCAGGAAGGCTGCCAACATCTTGAATTACTTCGGAATTTTCATCCGGCTCTTCTGTTTGCTCTGTTTCTTCCTGAAGTTCTATTTCTGGAACACCAGCCCATTGTTGACTTTTGCGAACTAATTGCTTGTATGCGCGTTGTTTTTGTCGATAAAGAACCAACACTATCAACAATCCACTAATTAATATGACACAAATAGTAATAGCAAAAATAAGCAAGTTACGTGTTCGTTCTTTTTCGGCAATATGTTTATCAACTTCATATTGAGTACGTAAGTCATCTATTTGATTGGCATATTCAGTATTGCGTATCGAATCATGAACGGCAGCGGAAGTTTCAGCCAGTTGATAAAGTTCTTTAGCGTGACCCAAGTTTGAGAGAATCAGCATTTTAATACCACGAGCAGCATTTGCTTCCGAAGTATAAGAGTCTCCCATAATCTCTAAAGATTTATTGATTGACTCAAGTGCTTCGTCATATTTTCCTTGTGCATTATATATCTGAGCTCGTGCGTTATTAACAGTGATTTTGTGAGCAAAATTATTGCTCAGATTATCTAATTTATCACAATACATCTCGGCATTTTCATAGTCGCCCAATTTAGTATAAAGCCGCGTATAAATTCCCCAAAGATTTGCCCATGCACTTTGTGCGCTTACTCCGGGTTTTGCCTCATAACGGTAATTAACTTTTTCCAATTCATTAGCCGCTACCAAAGCTTCTTCATAACGTTCTTGTGTCATCAAAGTTTGACAAAGATTATACCATGCGCTTGTGAGTAAATTTAGTAGTGGGTCTAAATCTTGTATTATATCAATACATTGACGAAGACATTTTTCAAATTCATCGTTTCTGTTTTGAGCTTTATAAACCATAGCCATCGAAAAGAGCGCGGTGCCTCTACTTCCGTCATCATTCATTTTCGCAGCTTTATCATACATTTTTTTAGCCTCAACAATTGCAGCCTCAAGATTGCCTTTACCAATATACGCTTTAATACTTATATCGTAAGCTTGGAAATAGGTGCGCCACTCGTTGTGCTGTTCCATAAACTGAAGATACTCAGGTGTGTTGTCGATAACTTCATCGTATTCTCTTCTGTTATAGTAAACAAAAAGTTTATTAGCCAAAATGGAACTACAATATTTGAAATTCCCTTGTTTTTCAGCTTCTTTGTAGAAATCATTGTCTATTGCAAATAAAGTATCTTTCATCAAATCATCACGACATTCCATATAATACAAAGCTGACAATTTGGAGTATGTTTTTAATTTTGCTTCACCTTCAGTTTGTTGAAGAGCCAACCTCAATGAATCTTTGCGATGTTGCGTATTACTTTTCTGAGCCATCAAAGAACTTGTAAGCAACAAAGCGAAACAAAATGAATAAATTATTTTTTGCATAAAGATTATTTTTCTCTGGTGCAAATGTAGTTAAAAATTTTGAATGTGCGAAGGGGGGAGTGAGAATGGAGAATGGAGAATTGAGAATGGAGAATTGAGAATGGAGAATGAGATGGTGATGTGAGGACGGGGGCTGAGCTTGTCGAAGCCCCAAGTGTTAGTGTTGCCTTCGACAGGCTCAGGCAACGGTGCAAAGGGTGATGTGGTGATTTGAAAATTTGAAGATTTGAAGATTTGAAGATTTGATGAAAACGCCAAAGTCCCCTTTAGATAAAGTCATTTGACTTTGCAATAGGCGAAAGAACATTTAACGTTCTTTGACATATTGATTAATAATATCTTGATATTGCAAGATAACATGTTTGGCTATATTAGTAGCCAGATGAATGTAATTGATGTCTTTATTGTCATCAATTAGAGTTTTAACGCGGTAGTAATCATTGATATAACGATCTACAGCTTTTTGAGAGTGATTGGTTTCACGAGCGACAATATTTGTTGCTTTTTTCTCCACCACATGCTTAAAAACAATCATTACTTTATGGGTAATAGTAGAACCCATATCGTGAATTACACCGGTATGCGGTAAAATAGTTTTATTTTCTTTCTCATATTCACTTCTGAGTGTAGAAAGATGCGCGGCATTTGAAGAAAGAATCAGACTGCAATCCCTATTGGATAATATTCCACCTTGCTGATATGCTTCTCTGATTATTCGAGCCATTACCTGCTTTTTAATTTTTCTGACAGGTGTTTGTTTTTCAAAAAGTTTAATATCTTCTTGAGCAACAAGGGTGAGAACAACAGGTTTATATCTTCGTTTAGGAGAATCAGCTCTAGTATACTTATCCAAAGCATTCCAAAGCATCTGTCCATGTTTAATAGTATCTTTTTGAGGGGCATTTTTTTCAAAAATTTCTATCAAAGCATCAGAGATATTCTCCCTGACGATAGGGCCAAAATATCCGCTGAACTCACGTTCAAAAAAATTAACAATAGCAGGTTTAAGAAAGCGGTCGTACGCAGTATGATACTTTCTTATTCCATCGGGTTGACGATTCATTTTAAAAGATTTTTTTAAGGTTGAACAATATTTTTTTTTATAAGTTCATCCAATTCTTTTTCTCTGTGAGCTACAATATTCAACCCTCTATACAAATCATAATACTGCTGTGCCAATGCTTTAGAGATCTTTACCAAAAAAGATATGGTGTTGATTTCATGATTGTCTTTGGCAAGACAGACAACTCTCTTGAACTTCTCCACATAATTGGCCACAGCCTCAACACTGTGATTTGTACTACGGGATATTTCGGAAAACTCCATCCCTTGTAGCCAGTACTTTACGATTTGTTCGCGATGACTAAGCGAACGTCCCATATCTTTGATAACCGAACGCAAAGGCAATATAATTCCATTGTCTTTAAGTGCTTTAATATCTCGTATTACTGTACGTTCTCCACAATTTAGCAAACGGTTAGCAATGTCTTCTACTGTCAGCAAGCCACCTTGTTGGAAAGCTTCATTACTCATACGTTCAAGACGATACCTACGTAAGGCAATGACACCGTATTGACTACGAATATTAAGGTCTTCACTTCCCGCATCCAAGGTTAAGATTACTGTTTGCATTTGACATTGTGAAAGTTTCTCTCGTGGAGAATTTTCTACACTTACTGTTTCAAAAATAATTTGTCCTGGTTTTAGTGACGAACTATTCTCCAAAACAGAACCGAAGACTTCATAAATCAAATTTAATATGGCTTTAGCTTCAAATGTGGAACAATTCATACCCTCTTTAAGACGGTTCTCGAAATGGGTATTCAACTGTTTTTGTTCAAGACGAACGAATTTGTTTAATGATGAATTGTTTATCATATCTGTTGAGTTTAATGAATTAAACATGTCTTTGCTCTTTGGATTACTCCGTTGCGGCTTCGCTACGCTCAGCCTTCTCTTTGTAATCCAAAGAGCAAAGATCTCAATATCTTGATATTATTTCAATATTTCAAAGAACATTTATATGCCTTTCTATATTTTATGTCAGATGGCGCAAATATAGGGGATTTAGGGGCAAAATGTAAAAGTCCCCTTTAGATTTAGGGGCTTAGGGGATATAGGGGCAAAATGATGTGAGGATGTGTTGATTGATGATTATCCCCGTAGGGGATCCCGAACGGTAGCCCGATAATTGTCAACACGCCCCCCGCACACCGTAGGTGTGCGATGAAAAAAACGTAGAGACGCGATTAATCGCGTCTCTACGTGTCACCCATCACGCGTCTCTACGCGTCACGCGTCACCCGTCACGTGTCACGCGTCACATTTTCATCATCTTTTCAATCCTTCCATCGATATCAATATAATAAATTCCTCTGTTATATGAATTTATTTCTAATCTCAATTTATTCATTCCAACATTTTTGGTTTCGTAAACTTTTTTGCCGGTTGAATTGTAGATGGTTACTTTA
>JAJDHA010000057.1 GCA_030265965.1 Odoribacter sp. OttesenSCG-928-L07 | reverse complement strand
AATTAATCCAACTAAAAAACAGAAAAATTTAATGGTTAAACTGTTAGTATCAAGTTTTTACAAATCTAAATTAATTTATATGAAAAAAATTTTCACTCAAAAAACATTTTTATTATTATTCGGACTTATTTTATGTGGCAGCATTAATGCACAAACAAAAATTAGTAACTATTCCGGACAATTAACTCATCAAAGTTCTGAAATGAAATCGCCATTAGAATTATGGGACGTATTATATAGCTTCGATTATACTGAAGTGGCAGGTGTCGCCGGTTTTTATGCGCCTTTTTACTGGGAGGGAGATTTGTATATCTCAAGATGGGATGCTACGGCAGAAGAAAATGAACTTGGCAAAATCTACAAGTTTGTCGTGATAGATGATAGCTGGAGTTTAGATGAGACTTTTGTAATTCCTGATGTAACAGGAGAAAATAACTTCGAAGGTTTTACTTCTGATGGAACTTATATTTTCGGTGTAAACGAAACTGAATTTATTTACCAAATTGATCCAACCGATTGGACTGTTGCTTCCAAAATAGAAGTAGCTTCTTCGCCTGTATGTATTGCTTATGATTCTGATAAGGAGGGCTTTTGGATTGCTGATTTTATTGATTTTACTGCTACTTTTGTCGGTACTGATGGTGTAGCTACCGGAGAATCACTCATGCTTGATAATGAAGATATCTATATTGCTGGTCTTGCTTATGACAATACAACAGAAGATGGTCCGTATTTGTGGACTTCTTGCTACACTGATTTGCATCGCTGGAATATTAATAGCGAAGAATTTGAAAATAATGTCCATAGTATATTAGATGTTCCTGGCACAAAGGAAGATGATTGGAATAGTAATATCTATATTTATAAGGATATTGAAACCGGAAACATGGTTTTACTCGGCTTAGATGAAGAATCTTATTTGGTTTATGCTTATGATTTTGGCTCGCCAAATTCCATTCCTGCTACTGCAAACCAAACAATCAAGATTTATCCAAATCCTGCCTCTGATGTTCTTAAAATATCCGATATCAACATCAGTAAAGTTGAGGTTTATAATATTACCGGACAATTAGTGTACAGCAACATTGGCAATGTTACTTCCATCAACGTATCAGATTATAATCCAGGAGTTTATACTTTGGTGATATTTGATGAAAGTAATGTTAAGCACGCAAAGAAATTTGTTGTAAGCAAGTAGTTACATAACGTTTATCTACAATACCTATTTTGTGCATTTAGGATAAATTTATTCTAAATGCACAACAGGTTACAATATTTCTCCCAACTTCCAAGCTTGAATGTGTTTTATTCCGTTCTGAGAGGGTAATGTAATGTCATCAAGGGAGACAACAAATTTTTCATAATTATCCGGTATTGTAAATAACGGATCAAACTCTCTGTTAAAGGTTTGTTCGTCAGATAGTAAATATGCGCTTTGTAGATATATTAGTCTGTCGCCACGTTTTGCAACAAAATCGACTTCCTTATTTCGTGTCATTCCAACAAATACATTGTATTCCGCTTGAATGAGAGCAAGATAAACAAGGTTTTCTAATTTATAACCAATGCCGTAACCATAACCTTGATATAAATAATTTTTGAATGATAAATCATTAATATAATATTTACAATTACCGGATATAATTTCTTTGCCTCTTATATCATAACGTTCCGCTTTGTGTATCAGGAAAGTATCTTCTATGTAGCCAATATAATTTGAAACAGTATCATAAGTTGTGTTCCGCCCGACACTTTTCATATAATTCACAATATTGTTAATAGAAGTCATATTTGAAGCATTGTTGACTAAATACACAAACAGTGTTTCTAAAAGATTAGGATCTTTAATGTTGTGTCGTTGAATGATATCCCTAAGTAAAATAGTATCTTTTATGCTGGCAACATAGTTTCGTTTTGTTTCATCATTAGGTAATATAAAAAGTTCCGGCAATCCACCGCATTCCATATAATCAATATAAGTTTGTTTTGTTGATTCTTTTCCTGTAATTCCGATATATTCTTTAAAGCTGAAAGGTAATATTTGAAATTGCACATAACGTCCTGATAATAGGGTTGCTAATTCACCTGAAAGCATTTTGGAATTGGAACCACTGATAAAGATCTCACAACTATCTACAAAATCTTGTGAATGAGAATTAACAAAACGTTCCCAACCATTAATGTTTTGTATCTCATCTATAAAAAGCCATATTTTATCCTGAGGAGAAAGTTTTTTACGATACAATGACAAAAGATTTTCTAAGTCGGTATAATCAGTTAAAAAATCAAATTCTGTAAATTCTTTATTTACATAGAAAATGTTTTTGGGATTTATTCCATTGTCAATCAGCCGAGAAGCAATTTGTCGTAATATATAACTTTTTCCAACTCTGCGCTGACCAACCAAGACTTTAACTAATTTATTATTAGTGTAATTTAATATCTTGTTGGTATAATCAGTTCTAATAAATCCTAATTCAGGAACATTTCCATTCCAAAAATTGAATTTTTCTAAAGATTTAAAATTTTCTTCCATACTCGAAAATATTTTTGCAAATATATAAATTTTCTTCTATACTCGAAAATTTTAACAAAAAATCAATATTTTCTTTTGTGCTCGAAAATATTTACACTATCACTAACTTCGCAATTTCCGCGCAAGCCTCTGCATCTGCTAATGCATGGTGGTGATTATGTAAATCAAAGCCTATATATTCAGCTACGGTTCCAAGTTTGTGATTTATTAAATGAGGATATGCTTTCCGCGCACTTCTGCAAGTGCAATGGAATTTGTATCCCGGATATGTCATTCCGTACAAATCGTGAACGGCTTTTAAACAACCTTCATCGAAAGGACTGTTGTGTGCAACAAAAGGAAAACCGTCTATTCTATGTTTTATATCATACCACACATCAGGAAATTCCGGTTGTTCGCAAGTGTCGTGGAAAGTAATTCCGTGTATTTGAGTGTTCCAATAGGAGTAGAAGTTCGGACTTGGTCGCACCAAACGATATATTTTATCAATGATTTCTCCATTTTCCACAATAACAATTCCCAAGCTACAAATACTTGATCTGTTTTTATTTGCGGTTTCAAAATCTATTGCTACGAAATCTTTCATTTGTGTTATTGATTGTTTTTTAAAAATAGTGTTACAATATTTTCTATTTGAGAGACCATATAATATGGAATATTAATAAGATAGAATGATTTTCCTGTTAATGTTTTTATATTTTGAATATTATATTTGCCAGCATATAATCGTACAGCTATGTTATGGGGTGCATCATCCATAAAAATAAATAATGAACGTAGCGTACCTGTTGCTCCGGATTTTACCTCAATAGGAATTATCAAACCGTCTATGTTTAATACAAAATCAACTTCTGCGGAACTACCGCTTTTCTCTCTTGTCCAAAAATGCAACTCATTTAACACATTAAATTTCAAAGAAAGTAACTCTTGTCCAACAATATGTTCAACCACTCTTCCTTGATATATTTTATCTAAATCCTTTGTGCCAAATATTTCTTTTTGAAGTCCGGCAAAATGATTCATAAGTCCTGTGTCAAGTATTTGTAAACGCGGAGATTTTCTTTTGTCGGAAATAATTGGTAAAGAAGTATTTGTGGTTGGATAGATTAATTGTAATAACATTGCCTTTTCAATTGTTCTTAGAGCTTCGCCTACTTCACGAGAGCCATAATTAGATTGTCCAAAACCATGAAATTTGATTCTTGTACCAACTAAAGAATACATTGACGTAATAACATGCCTCATAATTTGTACTGAAGATTCGTTTCGTGCATATTTTTCTACATCATTTATATATGAAACAGATAGTGATTCATAAATTGACGATAAGGCAACAAGATTTTTATTTTCAATATAATGTGCAATAATTTCGGGCATGCCTCCTATAAGAACGTAAGTATGAAATAATTTCATAAGTTTTTCATGAGCATAATCATTTGGTGGAACTATTTTTAATTGCTGTAAGGCAGATATTTCACCTGCAGCATCCAAATATTCTAAAAAAGAAACAGGTCGCAATACTCTATATTCTACTCTTCCTACCGGAATATTTAATGGTTTTCTCAATAAAGTTTCAAGTAAAGAACCTGCTGCAATTACGTGTAAATGAGGATATTCTTCATAAAAATAACGTAAAGAATTAATTGCTTCCGGTACTTCTTGAATCTCATCAATAAAAATTAAAGTATCCTTTATATCAATATTTTTATTATTCAAAAAGAAAATTGCTTCTACTAATTTATGAATATCTGAATATTGCATAAATATTTGAGCTATAGAAGAATTTTCCAAATTCATATAAACATATTGGGTATAATGACGAGAAAACTCATTAATGACAGTTGTTTTACCCACTTGACGCGCTCCACGCAATATTAAGGGTTTTCGATGCGTGTTTTCTTTCCACGCAAGTAATTCTTTTTCAATAAGTCTACGATACATGTTTTTTTTGCAAAGATAAACAATTTTTATCACAACAACATATAATCAGGGTAGTTTTTGCAATATTTTGTAATAGAATAGGGGTTATTTTGCTATTGCTTTGTAATAAAATAAGGGTTAATTGTTGTAAATCATGTATTATTCTCTGTATATCTATGCAAAAGCCCCTAAATCACAGTATCTAAAGGGGACTTTTTTGACATAAAAAATATCTTAAAGTCCCCTTTAGGTGATTTAGGGGCAAAATCTTTCACTTTTCACTTTTCATCTACCCATACATCTCCAGCAACAACTCTAATATCTTGACTCCGGCTTCGGTTACTTTGGTGCCGGGACCGAATATTGCTGCTGCTCCTGCATCGTAGAGGAACTGATAATCTTGTGGAGGAATTACTCCGCCAACGATTACCATGATGTCGCCTCTGCCAAGTTTCTCAAGCTCTTCGATAACTTTTGGAACAAGTGTTTTGTGACCTGCTGCTAAGCTTGAAACACCAAGAACGTGCACGTCGTTTTCCACGGCTTGTTTTGCTGCTTCTTCGGGAGTTTGGAAAAGTGGTCCCATATCAACATCAAAACCGATGTCAGCATAACCTGTAGAAACAACTTTTGCGCCTCTATCATGACCATCTTGTCCCATTTTGGCAACCATAATTCTTGGTTGACGACCAACCATTTTTGCGAACTTATCAGCCAGTTCTTGAGCTTTTTTGAATTGTGCGTCATCCTTAGACTCTGAAGAATAAACGCCGGAAATTGAATGTATCACAGCTTTATATCTACCAAAAACTTTTTCACAAGCATCTGAAATCTCACCGAGCGAAGCTCTCTTTTGTGCAGCGATAACGCTAAGTTCTAACAAGTTACCTTCGCCTGTCTCACAAGCTTTTGTAATTGCATCTAAAGCAACTTGTACTTCTTCGTTGTTTCTATTTGCTTTTAATTCTGCTAATCTGCGAAGTTGTGCTTCACGAACTGCAGTATTATCAACTTCAAGGGTTTCGATAGGAGATTCTTTTTCGAGGCGATATTTGTTAATACCTACGATTGTTGTATTTCCATTGTCGATTTTTGCTTGTTTGCGAGCAGCGGCTTCTTCGATACGCATTTTTGGAATACCTGTTTCGATTGCTTTTGCCATACCTCCAAGTTTTTCAACTTCTTGAAGAAGATCCCAAGCTTTGTGAGCAATTTGATCGGTAAGATATTCAACGTAATAAGAGCCTGCCCATGGATCAACAGTGCGACAAATGTTTGTTTCTTCTTGAAGATACAGTTGTGTATTTCTTGCAATTCTCGCGCTGAAATCCGTTGGCAAAGCAATTGCTTCATCGAGGGCATTGGTGTGCAACGATTGAGTATGTCCAAGCGCCGCTCCCATAGCTTCAATGCAAGTACGAGCAACGTTATTAAAAGGATCTTGCTCCGTTAAACTCCATCCGGAAGTTTGACAGTGTGTTCTAAGAGCCATGGATTTTGTATTCTTCGGATTGAAACCGCTGACGATTTTTGCCCACAACATTCTTGCAGCTCTCATCTTTGCAATTTCAGTAAAATGATTCATTCCAACGCCCCAGAAGAAAGAAAGTCGAGGCGCAAACTCATCGATGCTCATTCCTGAGTTAACACCCGTTCTTAGATACTCCAAGCCATCGGCTAAAGTGTATGCGAGTTCGATATCTGCAGTTGCTCCGGCTTCTTGCATGTGGTAACCGGAAATACTGATACTGTTAAACTTCGGCATCTTTTGAGCTGTAAATTGGAAAATATCACCTATAATTCTCATCGATGGAGCAGGCGGATAAATGTAAGTATTTCTAACCATGAACTCTTTCAAAATATCATTTTGAATGGTTCCTTGTAATTGTTCTAAAGAAACGCCTTGTTCCAATCCGGCTACAATATAAAAAGCCAAAATCGGGAGAACAGCGCCGTTCATCGTCATGGAAACAGACATTTGATCCAAAGGAATTTGGTCAAACAAAATTTTCATATCCAAGATAGAATCAACAGCAACGCCGGCTTTACCAACATCTCCGATAACACGCGGATGATCAGAGTCGTAACCTCTATGAGTTGCCAAGTCGAAAGCAATAGACAAACCTTTTTGTCCGGCAGCTAAATTTCTACGATAAAAAGCATTTGATTCTTCTGCTGTTGAGAAACCTGCATATTGACGAATTGTCCAGGGACGCATAACATACATTGTCGAATACGGACCTCTTAAAAACGGAGGCAGACCTGCCGCATAATTAAGATGTTCCATATTTGCAAGATCCTCTTTAGAAAACTCGCGCTTTATTTCGATATGCTCATCAGTAGTCCACGAAGGAGCTGGTTTTACTGCTTTTGTTTCTTCAACATTATTAATATTTATATCTTTATATTTAGGTTGCATAACAAAATGTTTTTAATAATTAAGAATTATATTTTGGTAATATTCAAGACTTTCCAAAAGATTTGTTTTAACATTAATAAAATGTTTTATTCCAACGGCAGTCAGTTTCTCCATAGAATCTTTAGGATTTCCCGCGATAACAACAATTGCATCGTCTTTTAATTCATTGTAAATTTCAGGAGCAATCAACTCGTATTCTTCATCAGCACTACAAATAACAACGATATCTGCTTTGGAGTTTTTTGCCGCTGCAACTCCTACCTCAATGGAAGTAAATCCGTTATTATTGATAATTTCGTATCCGGCACAACCAAAGAAATTAGTAGCAAATCCGGAGCGTGCAATTCTCATTGCAAGGTTTCCATAAGTGAAAAGGAAGACTGTTGGTCTATGACCTGTTTCTTTTGTGAAGAGTTCTGTTTTCAAACGAAGTCTTTCAAAAGCTTCTGGTCCTCTGTATGCTTGCAAAGTTTTGAAGTTTTCTATTTCACTTTCCTCAGCGCAAGCGCATGTTGGAGTTTCGGGAGATTCTTCATTTTCTTTCAACTCAAAATCTATTGCTTCTGTAATGTTTGGAAATTGATTAACTCCAATAAAACTTTCTTTTCTTGTTGCAATTGCACTGTCTCTTTTTGTTGAAGATTCAATAATAATATCTTGAATGAAATTATTTTTAAAACAATTAATAAAGCCTTGTTTTTCAATAACCATTAGGAATTGTTCCCAAGCGCGATTTATTAATTGCGATGTTAAATGTTCAATGAAATATGAGCCGGCTGCAGGATCTGCAACTTTATCGAAATTAGATTCTTCTTTTAATAGAAGTTGTTGATTACGAGCAATTCTAAGTGCAAACTCATCATTTTGCATTGTGATGAAATTGAAAGGAAGAACATTAAGAGAATCTATGCCGCCAAGAATGGAAGACATTGATTCTGTTGTTGTTCTCAACATATTTACGTAAGGATCGTATAATGTTTTATTCCAAGAAGATGTTTCTGCATGAATGTAAATATTACAATCGTTAATATTTTTAGGTTCATACGATTCAACAATTTTTTCCCAAATAAAACGAATAGCTCTAATTTTTGCAATTTCCATAAAGTAATTAGAACCGATACTTGTTTTAAATTTCAAACGTCTTGCAATATCATCAATTGTTAATCCTGTTTCTGTCAGAAAATCAAGAACATCAGCAAGTTCATTCATTCCGAAAGCAACCTCCTCAACAGAATTAGCTCCGCAGTTTTCAAAAAGTCCGGCATTGATAATACCTACTCGCATATTTGGGGCAAAGGCACAATTGGAAATCAACAAACGCAATGTTTCAATTCCTTCGAGGAAACTTTTTCCTTCTGAAATAAATTTTTCAAAAGGATCAAATTCTATATTGATGTAAATTCTTTCAGCGATTAATTTTTCTTCCGCGAAAAATGTTTTGATTATCTCAAGAAGCTCGGTTGCATTATCGTGACAGATAAAGTTTACCTCAGTCATTTCAGGACAAATTCCTTTAAGAAGTCGATAAAATTTCTCTTTATCAAGACTTTTTAAGTTTGAAATATTTAAACCGATAGAGGTAACGCCGTTATTAATCGCGGTA
>JAJDHA010000056.1 GCA_030265965.1 Odoribacter sp. OttesenSCG-928-L07 | reverse complement strand
CCTTCTATTCAAAGCCCTACCCTCTTCTGTATTATTATCTGAAATCGGATATTTGGAACCATAACCATTATAACTCAATCTTGACGGATTAATTCCTTTAGAAATTAAATATTCATAAACGACTTTTGCTCTATTTTCCGAAAGCGTTAAATTATAAGTTTCTATTCCAGTATTATCTGTATGTCCTCTAATTTCAAAATTAATATCCGGATTTTTATTCATCATAGAAACAATTCTATTCAATTCATTATAAGACACATTTTCAAGCTTATAGCTATCGTGTTCAAACACAATATTACGTACAATAATATCTTTGCCTTGTTCTAATGGATAAAATTCAATTTTGGTTTGTTCTCCCGCAATTGGATCGAAGACATATTCCTCCATATAAATAACAGGATTGGGGCGAATATGTTTTGGTATGGTATAATAAAAAATATCGAAATTACCGTTTTCATTAACAGAAGAAACGTAAGCAGTTCTTCCGTCGGGAGTTACGAGAAAGCATTGCTGGTCGTTTTTATCGTTGATTGGATAACCGAGATTTACAGCCTTATCGTCAGGATTTTTCAGATCAATTTTAAATAGATCAGTTCCTCCTAAGCCGGGATGTCCATCGGAGGAGAAATACAAAGTTCTTGCATCGAAATGGATAAATGGAGTTTGTTCATATCCGGAAGTATTTACGCGTTTACCAAGATTTTTTGCTTCTCCAAAAATACCGTCTTCATTCATAACCGAATACCAAATATCTGATTTCCCGTAACCTCCCGGACGATTGCTAACAAAATAAAGAGTAAATCCGTCGGAAGACATATACGGTTGTGAATCCCAATATTTTGAATTTACACCACTTCCTAAGTTTATAGGGTTTGTCCATTCGTTACCAATTTTACGAGAACAATAAATATCGCAACTGCCGTAACTATCATTCCAGCCGCAACCAACAAAGAAAATTGTATTGCCATCCGGCGAAATAGTAACAGCGAGCCCATCTCCAAATTGTGGATAAAAATTTTCGAATTTGTAAACAGTATCCCAAATGTCTGAGTTCTCAATCGATTGTCGTTCTGCAATATATGCAATTTCATCTACAATTCGTATTATCGGTTCATCGTCAAAATAAGTTGTATCAATATAACTTCGTGTAAAGAACAACTTTTTTTCATCAGATGAAATTGCTGTAACATATTCATTAATATCCGAATTGACCGGACTTTCAATTTTTTTCTTTTCTATAAATAAGGGATTGTTCATAATATCTATAACAATATCAGTAGTCTTAATCAAAGAATCGATATAGTTATCCGGAAATCGTTTTTTATCAGTATCCTGTTTCATCAAAAGTAGTTTGTTCATTGCTTTTTGGTAATCACCACATTCAACAGAAAATCTATATTGGTCGAATAAATTTCCGACATAATTTACATTTTCAATTTCGGCAGCTTTTTCAAAAATTACAAGCGCTTCGCAAAAGTTTTGCAAATCGGTCAATATGTTTGCTTTTAAAATGTAAGCCTGAACAAACAAAGAATCAATTGTAATGCAATTATCAATCGTTGCCAATGCTTTAGATAAGTTTTCTTTTGAGTAATAGTTTTTTGCTAACTCAAATTCTTTTTGGGCTTTCTTAGAAGGGATATGAATATTATGCTGAGAAAAAGATTTATATGATATTGAAAATAGTATCAATATGATGAATATGTGGATTTTATTGTTCATAGACATAATGACATATTTTCAAAATATACAGAAATGGTTTCTGATTGACGCTGTCTCAACTATTAACCTTTCATCTTATAAGCTTTCAGCGTATTAAGAAGCAATCCTGTAATTGTCATCGGACCAACGCCGCCGGGAACAGGGGAAATATAGGATGCTTTTTTAGAAACCTCAGCAAAATCGACGTCGCCTACGAGAGCAAATCCTGATTTTGTTTTATCTGATTTAACTTGATTAGTGCCGACATCAATAACAACTGCATCTTTTTTAACCATATCTTCTGTTATGAAGTTCGGTTTACCAATAGCCGCAATAAGAATATCTGCTTGCAAACAAAAATCTTTAATATTCTGCGTTCTGCTATGGCAGACTGTAACAGTGCAGTCGCCGGGATAAGCTTTGCGCGAAAGTAAAATACTTACCGGAGTACCAACAATATTGCTTCTTCCAACAACAACACAATGTTTTCCTGAAGTCTCAATTTTATAATATTCCAACATTTTTAAAATTCCGAAAGGAGTTGCCGGCAAGAAAGTATCTTCACCTGTAACCATCTTTCCTACATTCATCGGATGAAAACCATCAACATCTTTTGACGGATCTATTGCATTGATTACAATATCTTTATTAATATGATCAGGCAATGGAAGTTGAACAATCATTCCATCAATCTCATCATCATTATTAATAAAATTGATTGTTTCAAGAAGATCTTCTTGGGTAATATTTGCAGGCAATTTATATACTGTTGATGTTATTCCAACAGATACCGAAGCTTTTTCTTTGTTATTGACATAGGTATGACTTGCAGGATCGTCGCCAACGATAATTGCCACGAGGTGTGGCGCTCTTTTACCTGAGTCGATTATTTCGCTTACTTCTTTTTTTATTTCTTCCTTTATTGCAGAAGAAACTTCTTTTCCATCGATTAGTTTCATTGTATTTAGGTTTTAATGCCGTAGATTGAAATCTACAGTTAATGAAATTATGTCCCTGCGGGACATGCTGATTTATTTATTTTATCCACTTTATCAGTTTTATCGTCTTTATCGGCTTTATCGGTTTTATCCACTTTATCGGTTTTATCCATCTTATCGACTTTATCCACTTTATCAGCTTCATCTACTATGCTCCGCCTTTACGCATTGCGTTCATCATTCCGGCTCTACCGGAGCTTGAGCTCATTGTTTTCATCATTTTTTTAGCTTCACTAAATTGTTTCAAAAGTTGATTAACTTCCTGAACTGTAGTTCCGCTACCGGTTGCAATTCTTTTCCTTCTGCTTCCGTCAATAATTATTGGATTCTCACGTTCGGCAGGGGTCATTGAATGAATAATAGCTTCGATACCTTTGAATGCATCATCGTCAATATCAAGATCTTTGATGGCCTTTCCCATTCCTGGAATCATTCCCATCAGATCTTTAATATTACCCATTTTTTTAATTTGTTTAATTTGATTAAGGAAATCGTCGAAATTATAAGTATTCTTCGCGATTTTTCTTTGCATTTTTTTAGCTTCTTCCTCATCAAATTGTTCTTGAGCTTTTTCCACGAGAGAAACAATATCTCCCATTCCCAATATCCTATCCGCCATACGTTTAGGATAAAAAACATCGAGAGCATCAACTTTTTCACCGATTCCGACAAATTTTATCGGTTTGTTAACAACAGCTTTAATTGTAAGCGCTGCACCACCGCGAGTATCACCATCGAGTTTTGTAAGCACTACTCCATCGTAATCAATTTTCTCATTAAATGCTTTCGCTGTATTCACAGCATCCTGACCGGTCATTGAGTCAACAACAAACAAAGTTTCATCAGGTTTAACCGCATCTTTAACATTAGCTATTTCCGTCATCATTTCTTCATCAACAGCTAAACGCCCTGCGGTATCTATAATTACAGCATTATAGCCTTTTTCCTTTGCATATTTAATTGCATTTTTAGCAATTTCGACAGGATTTTTATTTTCTATTTCAGAATAAACTTCTACATTAATTGATTCTCCGAGAACTTTAAGTTGGTCGATAGCTGCAGGACGATAAACGTCACCGGCAACCAACAAAGGTTTTTTTGATTTTTTAGTATGGAGATAATTAGCAAGTTTTGCAGAAAATGTTGTTTTACCAGAGCCTTGCAAACCGGCAATCAATATAATAGCTGGATTTCCTTTAATATTTATTTCTGAATGTTCTCCGCCCATAAGCTCGGTCATTTCATCATGAACTATTTTTACGAGCAATTGACTTGGAGAAACGGCGGTTAGGATTTTTTGTCCCATCGCTTTTTCCTTCACATCATCGGTAAAAGATTTAGCCACTTTATAACTGACGTCGGCTTCTAATAAAGCTTTTCGAACATCTTTAATTGTTTCCGCAACATTAATATCTGTAATATAACCTTGTCCTTTGAGGATTTTAAAAGATCTTTCTAATCTATCACTTAAACTTTCAAACATAAAAAAAATATTTTAGCTTGCAAAGATAGTTCAATTAGATGAAAGATTAAAAGTGAAAGTTTTTTTCTTTATTCATTATTCTTTAATTATTGTTAATTTTGCATCAAAATTAATTAAAAATATTAAGATGATAACATTTATTGCTTCAATTGTACTATTAATATTAGGCTATTTTATTTACGGAAAATTAATTGAAAGAAACTTTGGAGTAAATGTTAAGAAAAAAACGCCAGCATATACCAAACAAGATGGAATTGATTATATTCCCATGAAAACATGGAAAATATTTTTAATTCAATTTTTAAACATTGCCGGATTAGGTCCGATATTCGGTGCAATTATGGGAGCAAAATTCGGTTCAGCATCATTTATTTGGATTGTTATTGGTTGTATTTTTGGAGGAGCTGTTCATGATTATCTTGCCGGAATGATATCTTTACGAAAAGGAGGAGTAAGTCTGCCAGAAATACATGGAGAATATTTAGGTAACGGTGTAAAACAATTTATGCGCGTGTTTATGGTATTACTGATGATATTAGTAGGTGTTGTTTTTGTTGCGGGACCGGCAGAATTACTTGCAAACTTAACTGCCAGATATCTTGACCTCACATTCTGGATTGTTGTTATTTTTATTTATTACATTTTTGCCACCTTATTACCTATTGATAAAATTATTGGAAAGATATATCCGGTTTTCGGTATTTGTTTGTTATTTATGGCATTTGGAATATTGATATCAATTTTTGTTTATCAGCCTGCAATTCCCGAAATCTGGGAAGGATTACAAAACAAGCATCCTAATTCTGCTAATATGCCTATTTTCCCAATGATGTTCGTTTCAATTGCATGTGGTGCTGTATCGGGATTTCATGCAACGCAATCACCATTGATGGCAAGATGTATGAAAAATGAAAAATATGGTCGTCCGGTTTTTTACGGCTCAATGATTGTCGAAGGTATAGTTGCATTAATTTGGGCTGCTGCCGCATCATATTTTTTCTTTGAAACAGAAACAGGAAAGGAGATGTTTGCAAATGGTACAAATGCAGCTGTTATTGTAGATGTAATAACGAAGGAATGGTTAGGTGCTGTGGGTGCTGTTTTGGCAATATTTGGTGTTATAGCAGCACCAATAAGTACAGGAGACACGGCATTTCGTTCAGCGCGACTAATTATAGCTGACTTTTTAAAGTACGATCAAAAACCGATGCGCAAACGTTTGCATATAGCTATTCCAATGTTTGCTGTTGCAGTAATAGTTCTAATATACAGCTTAATGGACAAAAATGGATTTGATATCATTTGGCGATACTTTTCCTGGGCAAATCAAGTCTTAGCAGCTGTTACTTTGTGGGCAATAACAATTTACATGTACCAAGAAAAGAAGTGGTATTTAATTACATTAATTCCGGCTCAATTTATGACAATGGTTTCAATATGCTATATTTTAATTGCTCCCGAAGGATTTAGTTTATCACACAATCTTTCATATTGGTTGGGAGGCGGAATTACAGCAATTATTTTATTTTTCTTTTGTAGATATATGCTGAATTATAATGAGAAGGTAAAGAATATTAAGAAGAAATAAGAATCAATAAAAAAAGCCGTCTAATTTAGACGGCTTCTATGTGGGAGTTACTGGGGTCGAACCAGTGACCCCCTGCTTGTAAGGCAGGTGCTCTGAACCAACTGAGCTAAACTCCCGATTTGCGGAACCTATATATAACACAAAGGAAATGTGATATTTACATATAGGTAATGATTCTCGAAAGTTATATCAAAAGCGATTGTTATTTTTAATGCTTACACGTTTGCTTACACATTGTGGTAAGTTCATGTTGATTAATAATTTATTTAATTTACTGATTTATAATACTATTTATTTAATATTGTCTTAGGTAAAAATCCACAAAGGCTGCCATTTTCGACAGCCCTTTCATTCTCAAACAAGTGTTTCAATATCCGAATAACCATATTTTCTCTTAACAGTTTTTGCCACATCAACTCCGAAATAATGGATAATTATTTTAATTACTTCATCGTCTTCATAACTAATCATACATTCGTGGTTATCCCATTCATAATCGTAAACATCTTGTGGGTTACATTCGGCAGCAACACGTTTAGTTTGATTCTCATAAAATTGAAAAGTTTCTTCAAGTCCTTCTGCTGTACCAAACAATCCGTAATCGCTTTTGTAAATCTTTTCACCGTCATTAATACCTGCTTTAATTTTACCTTCTGCAAATTGTTTGTTAGAGAAAGCAAAGAAACATTTATTAAGCGTTGGTTGTTCATTCGTTATTTCAATGTAATGTTGAGTTGTGTTCATGGCTTTAAAATTTAAGGGTATTGCTTAAATAGTAAAGTCTTGAGTTGGTTTTTGTGACGTTGGTTTTGAAAATATTAGTTATACCATTAAAAAAGATATATTATATTTGGAATGAAAAGAAAAACTAAATTTTGATATATGCAATAGTTGCTCACTCGCAGACTTTAGGATTGATTGCGATAATTAATTGCCTATTAAAAAAACAGCGAACAACTCTTGAGTCTGGGTTTTGATTATGATTTAACTTAATTGCTTCTTCAGTTGTATTTTTAGCTGCAATTTCGTGAGCATGATTTATTGTTAAATAATCTTCAAAAGAAATATTATTTATAGCTTCAAGTAAATTTTTGGTATATAGTCCTCCAGAGAGCCCAGTATCAATAGAAGTTTCTCCTATTGAACAAGAATAGATTATTACTTGCTGCTTATCTGATTTCATTATCCTATCATCATATAATTGACGGATTTTATCTCCAATTGTTCCTCCACTTGCAAACATCTCAATAGAATCTCCTTTTTGTTCTGAATCAACTCCACGACAACAGTCAACAATAGTTATTTGTCTTTTAGCAATATTCAACAATCTACCTTCATCTATAAACTCATTTTCTTTTAATTCAAGAATAGTTTTATTCCTTACACAACCTCCATGACCAGAAAACACAAGAAAAACAAAATCTGGATTTTCTTTTATTCTAATATTTAAAATATTCGCCATTAAGATATGTTCTGTTTTATTCTCAATTATTGTAATCTCATTATCCAACCACGCTCCTCCTTTTTTTGATTTTAGAAAATTCTTATAATTTTGTAAGTCAACTGATACCCCTTGTAGTCCATTAGTATTTCCAATTAAAATCGCTCTCCGTTTCATAATATTTTACATTAAATAACTGTTAATAAACTTTCTAAATTCTTCATCGTACCCTTCTATATTCTCATGAGGGTCAATAGGGTTTTTCCAATTGTTTTCATGAAGGTATATCCAATTTTTCACATCAATATAGTTTTCAACTTGGGATTTATCTTTATCATAAGTTTCATAAACTTTGTGTATAAAATTAAATATTAGATTACAAAAACTATCGTATCTAATATACCGAATATCATCGCTTCCTTTATACATATCCCATTGTTTTGTGAATGCCTTACTTTCTAGATAAGGGTATTGAATTGCAATTTTCAAAATATCATCTAGCCTTTTGTCTAATTCATTACGCTCGTTTCTTTGTGCAATTTTGTTTGTTTGTTTGGCACTTTTCTTTGCCTGACAGGCACTTATTGCCGCAAAAATTGCACTTCCTAATGCACTAAATGCAGTTACTGTATGTAAGTCACACATATCTAATTTTGATTAATGTTATTAAAATTTTCCCCAATGAAGTTTTGAGTCTTTGATTTTATCATCAACAACCTTATCTTTTATTACGTCATTTTGTTTCATGGCCAAATATGACAATCGTCCACCAAAGAAACATATTGTAGCTCCAATTAAAGCTCCAATTAAAGTACAAAGCACTGTGCTAAATATTGCACCAATTATCGCTGCTGATAAACTTCCAACAAATGTAAGAATGGAAGTGAAAACAAAAGAATGCTCATAAAAATAATTCATTTTATTTTCGTCTTTTTCTGGTAAAGTTTGTTTTGTTTTATCTTTTCTCATATAAATTTATTTTTTTAATTAATCTTCCTGTTTTTTAAATCCCACTCCTCCGAATGGGGTTATTTCTTATTATCATATTTATTGGCTACAATCCCCATTCAACATCTGATATTTCGTTGGATTATACCCACAACCTGTAACATACCAAGTTCCTGTCATGTTCTCAACCAATGGAACTATTGGACAAAAATCATATAAATTGCTACAATTAGTAATAGTAATATCCTCAAGTTCTGTTGCTATGTTTGACAAAGAGCTAATGTCTTTTAAATGGCGACAACCATCAATAGTTAAATATCTTCCATTTACGTTTTGTAACAAGTGAAAAGCATCAATTGAAATTAATGAATTGAGTGCAGAAAAAATTATCACCCCTTCAACATGGGTTAATTTATTAAAAGCACTTATTGAACTTAGCTTTAATAATGAGCGAAGTTCA
>JAJDHA010000055.1 GCA_030265965.1 Odoribacter sp. OttesenSCG-928-L07 | reverse complement strand
AGAGGAGCATTTGCTCCTCTTTTTTTTATTTAGAATCTGAAATTTGAAATCTGAAATCAATAATAATATTTGCCAACGGTTTCAAAGCTGAAACCATTTCATGTTCCTTTTGTAGTATCATTTTTCTTAAAGGTGTTTGTGCTTCTTTCCCTCGACTTATCTGAGCAAGTTTTGTGTCGTGATATGTAATATCAATAAATATTTTGAGATCTACCTCTTCACTTTTTATTGCGTAAAGACCATCCAAAATTAGAATCTCAACAGTAGAAAAATCTGTAATTAAACGATCAACTTGATCTGTTAGAAGATCAACACAGGGTGTGTCGGCAATACTGCCATTTTTAAAAGATAAAATATTACTGTTTAATGTATTCCAATCATATTCGGAGTAACCAACCGATTCCATTCCATTATCTTGTCGCCATTTATTGCGAAGTTCAGGAAGTATCTTGTAATAATTATCTGTGTGTAATATCTTGGCGCGGATACCTGCTTTTTTGTATTCGGTAGCAAGGCAATGCGATAATACTGATTTTCCGCTACCGGATTCTCCGGAGATAGCAATTACGATCTTGCCGGATCTTTTATTTTCGATTACTTGATATAGTTCCGCTGCGGTTTTCTTGTGTTTTTCGTTGATGTATAAGATGTCTCCGAGCATGGTTTGTGATGTTTATTTCCCCAAGCTGCGCTTGCAGGGGGTTAATATAGTTTGACACCTTCGGTGTCGAATTTAATTGTTTATTATTATATCTTTCAACTTTCAATTTTCAGTTTTCAACTTTCAGGCCGTTCATATTAAAGCTAATGGTTTTGCCGCGAAACTTAATTTTTCCGGAAAAATCTGTCCAATGTTCTGGAAATTTAGTAAAATCAAATTCAACTTCATTGCCGGTAATATTTAGCCCTCCGTAAGAAAATAATGATAATAAAATGGTTCCGCTCATCACGCCGGCATGAATTCCTTCGGCAGTTGTTCCGCCTTGTGTATCTAAGTAATCACAAATCAAAGCTTCATGATATAAAGATGAACTTAGTTTGTTGTAATTTAATTTTCCGGCTAAGTGTGCATGAACAACTTTACTTAAACTTGAGCCGTGTGATGTTCTGAAAAAATAATATTCGAAATTTTTTCTGATATAATGATTGTTGAGATTATATCCCATAAAACGTAAAATAGAATTAACTTCTTGTTGCGACAAGATATAAAATGCCATTAAAGTATCGGCTTGTTTCGATATTTTATAATCGTTTGGAGATAACCCTTCAGCCTTAAGTATTCTATCTAAACGATGTATATCGCCATATTTTTCTTCATAAGCGTCCCAATCTAATTCTTTTAATTTCGAATAACCATCGAATTGAGAAATAATATCATGTTCAATAACTATATTTAGTTTGCCGGCAATATTTCTCCAATCGTCAATTTCTTTTTTGTCTAATTTAATCTTATTGATTGTTGCAGAAGTTTCATCAAAAAAGTCTTCATAATAATTTGCGCCGATATTCAAAATCCATGAACAAAGAATATTTGTATATGCATTATCTTTAAGTCCATACTCTTGTGAGTCTGGAGTTTTTTCATGAAATTCGTCAGGACCCATTACTCCTGCAATAGAATACCTTTGTTCTTTCTCATTCCACTTAGCGATAGAAGCCCAGAAGCGACAAATTGCCCAGAACATTTCAAGACCATAATTAAATAAGAAGCTATCGTCGCAGGTGATATGATGATATTGGTATATATTTGCCGCAACAGCCAATGACACATGTCGTTGAAGGGCGCTATGTTCTTCGTCCCATTTTCCGGAAATAGGATTTAGGTGTATAACTTGAGATTCTTCGCGACCGCTACTTCCGCTTTGCCAAGGAAACATTGCTCCTTTATACCCATTATTTGCTGCATATTTCCTCGCTTCATCAAGTCGTCGATATCTGTACATCAGCATTGCTTTGGCAGATTCAGGATAATGGATGCAATAGAAAGGTAGAATATACAATTCATCCCAAAAAATATGACCGCGATAAGCTTCACCGTGAAGTCCGCGCGCAGGAATGCTCGCATCAAAATCTTTATTATGAGGAGAAAAAGAAACTATCAAATGATAAGTATGTAGTCGGGTCAATTTTTGAGCTAATCTATCGCCGCCGATAGTTAGGTCAACTTCATCCCAAATTTTCTTCCATGCAGATTTACTTTTTTGCAAAACACTTTCATAAGAGACATTTGTTGATAATTTCTTTTTTGCCTTCTTAATTAGGTCATTATCATTTATTGAATTATAGATTGCTACAACTTTTTGTACTTCAACTTTATCATTTGATTTCAAATTGAATGATAGTTCAATAAAAGCAGATGCGCCTTTGATTACTTTTTTATTTCTTTTATTATCCGTAATTATTTTCGCGGCTTCAAGTATATCTATTTTAGAATTAGTGGTTTGAGTTTCAAGAAAGATGATATTATCTTCAATCGAAGCAGATTTCTTTTTCAGATGTTTCTGGTTCAGTTCTTTATATCGATCAACTCCTGCATTAATAATATTTCCGTCGATTCCTGTTGAAATTGTTATTTTTCCTGAGTAATTTATTGGACTGAAAATATATTTTTCAGCAGCGAGATGATAGTCATGCATAGAAACAATTCTATAACTTTCAATAAGATGTTCTCGACCGATTTTGTCTTTTACCAACATCAATCTTGATAATTCACCGGAAAATAAATTCAAATTTCTCTCAATAAATAATATTTCGCAATCGTTAATATCAATCCAGTCGCTATTATCAATTTTAAACTTAAAGACAGTCCAATTAGGACAATTAACAAAATCTTCGTTTTCAATTATTTTTCCGGCAATTTTCGATTTTAGTCTATTGTAAAGTCCGGCCATATAAGTTCCCGGATAATTATTATTGTCGGCGGAACATTCGTTCATATTGCCTCTTGTAGCAAAATAGCCGTTGCCCGTAGTAAGAAGAGTTTCTCTTGTTTTTTCAAGAGAAGGATTGTAATCTTTATATGTAATATACCATCCGTCGGCGATTAAACCGTATTTGTACCAATCGTTAATTTCCTCAATATCGATTTCACAGATATCCTCAACAGCAATGTCGGCACCTGAGATTTCCAATTCTCTCAAATTATTTTCACGAGCGAGACCGATTATTAATCCAAAGTTTCCCTTAACGCCCGCTTCAATTCCGCTGATAGCATCTTCAATAATTACAGTTTTATAGTAAGCACATTCGAGATTATCTGCTGCATGTATAAATATATCAGGTTCAGGTTTACCTTTTAGTCTCGAATTTTGAATATCCGTTCCATCGACGCAAGTATCGAAAAGAGATGTTAGATTAGTTTTTTCGAGAATTTTTCTACAATTTTTTGAACTTGAAGCAACACCTATCTTAATTTTCTTTTTCTTTAATTCTTTAATGAAATCAATAGTAGATTCATAAATTTCCACACCGTTTTTGTCGATATATTCATTAAACAATTTGTTTTTAAGATTTCCAAGAGCGCAGATTGAATTTGAATTTGGTTCATCATTGGGTGAGCCGAAATCTAAATTAATACTACGTGATTTCAAAAAATCCTCAACACCTTGATATCGTGTTTTTCCATCAACGAATTTCACATAATCTTCATTAGAAAATTCCTTGTGTTTTCCTTTTTGATTAGCGAGAAAGTTATCGAACATCTGTTTCCATGCAGCTTTATGAGCTATGGAAGTTTTTGTAATTACGCCATCAAGGTCGAAAATTACAGCATCAAAAGATAAGGACATAATAATAGGCTTTATAATATTAACGTTATGTTACTCTTATTAATTTACTTTCGAGAGTTCTTTCATGTACAACTTTATCTTTTGCCATGCCGAGAAATTCAAAAACATACGGATCTTTTATAGTATCTTGAGGTGTAATTATTTCTTGTCCTTTTTCAGCTAGAGCTAAAACACCGGTTTTATCTTTGCTTAATGCTAATCTTTGAAATAAAGCAGTATTAATTTGGCGTTTTAATTCCCTAGAACTCCAATTTTCAATAACAGCTTGTTTTTCATAAAATGCTCTAGCTAAGTCATCAGAAACGGTAAGTAATTCAGCGTAGTGACTCCAACTCAATTTTCCAGACACTGTCTGGAAAATTGGATATTTGAGGTAAAATTGCCGGCATAAGTAAATTGTACTTTTGCTGAAACCTTTTCCATAAACAATTTTTAAGTCTTTAGCTATATTTGTCAATAACGAACTTCCATAATCGGCTTTCTTGTTTCCATGTTGTTCGTATTCAATAATGTGTTTTCCGATCTCCCAGTTTGCCTTTACAAGCTCATGATTTATTGCTTTAAAAGCATTTTCTCTTGCTTTTTGAAGCGTAACTCCAATATTGCTTATAAGTTGATTATATGTATTATCCGTTAATTGCATATTTTCAATTAGTTATATACGAAAAATGTGACATAACTTTATTTGCAGTTTTTGTCTTCTTATTTTGACATAGTACAAATAGCGACAACACCTTTATTTTGCGTAATTGACAGCTCGAGTTTCCCGAATGACCATGATTTTAATTTGACCCGGGTATGTCATTTCACTTTGAATTTTTTTAGATAATTCGTAAGAAATTTGTTGAGCTTCTGTATCACTAACTTTATCGGCGCTAACAATAACGCGAAGCTCTCTACCTGCTTGAATAGCGTAAGTATTTAACACTCCAGGAAATTCAAGAGCAAGTTCTTCTAATTTATTTAATCTTGAAATATAAGCTTCTACGATTTCTCTGCGAGCTCCCGGACGTGCTCCGGAAATAGCATCACAAACTTGGATAATCGGCGACAACAATGAAGTCATTTCAATTTCATCGTGGTGTGCGCCAATTGCATTACAGATATCCGGTTTTTCTTTGTACTTCTCAGCCAGTTTCATTCCGTAGATAGCATGTGGCAATTCTGGCTCTTGGTCAGGCACTTTGCCGATATCGTGCAACAATCCGGCTCTTTTCGCTTTCTTAGGATTAAGTCCAAGTTCCGCAGCCATTGTAGCTGCAAGATTTGCTACTTCTTTAGAGTGTTGTAATAAATTTTGTCCGTAAGAAGAGCGGTATCTCATTTTTCCAACTAATCTAATTAATTCAGGATGAATTCCGTGGACACCAAGGTCAATGCAGGTGCGTTTACCAATTTCAATAACTTCTTGTTCTATTTGTTTTGTTGTTTTAGCAACAACTTCTTCTATTCTTGCCGGATGAATACGTCCGTCTGTAACAAGTTTATGAAGCGACAAACGAGCTATTTCCCTTCTAACCGGATCAAATCCTGAAAGAATAATTGTATCTGGAGAATCGTCAATAATAATTTCCACTCCGGTAAGTGATTCCAAAGCCTTGATATTTCTACCTTCACGACCGATGATTCGTCCTTTTACTTCGTCATTATCAAGATGAAAAACAGAAACAGAATTTTCTATAGCATTTTCTGTAGCAGTTCTTTGAATAGTTTCAACAACGATTTTTTTAGCTTCTGCATTTGCTGTTAATTTAGCTTCATCAACAATATCTTTAATATAAACCATTGCATCTGCAGTAGCTTCATCTTTCATGTTTTCAATCAGTTGTTGTTTAGCTTCTTCTGCGCTCAAGTTTGCAAGTTGTTCCAGCTGTTCAATTGATTTCTTAAAATGTTTATCAACTTCAGCTTGTTTTTTATTTACAATTTCCAATTGAGCTTCATAATTTGTTTTTAGTTTAACAGTTTCATCTTTTTCTTTTTGGAGTTCGTCAATCTTCTGTTGGATAGATTGTTCGCGTTGTTTTATTCTGTTTTCGTTTTTTTGGATATTGTTATTACGTTCCTGACATTGTTTGTCGTGTTCAGATTTAAGTTGCAAGAATTTCTCTTTTGCCTGCAACATTTTTTCTTTTTTAATGATTTCTGCCTTTTCCTCGGCGTCTCTAACAAGTAATTGACTCTTTTTTGTCAATGATTTTTTCAGCAGAGTCATTGCTAAAAAAACGCCTAATGCCAAGCCGGCACAAACGGCAATAATGATTGATATAATTAAATTCATACTTTTATAAATTTTTTTATATCGGAAAATTATGGAATACGGTGAATGTTAATTAGTTATTTCGTCAAACAATTTTTCAATTTCAATTAATCTTTCAATAATTACATTATTATCTTCTTTGTTGTTTTGTAATTTGTCAAGTATAACAGTTTTAATAGCGAATTGAATTGCCGACATTGCCAAAAGATCCTTATCATCTTTATAAGCGTATGTAACTTTGTAATGTTCAATAAGTTTATTTAATTCACTTTGCGCATGAATAACTACTTGTTCATTTTTCTCCGTTACATTTAAAGGATATATTCGGCCAAGTATATTTATATTTATTGTCTTAATTATGTCCGCCATTTATATTTATTATTCGTTTGAATAAATTTTTAAACATTCATCGATTTCATTAAGAAGCTCTTTGGCAGTTTCTTTTGTAGCCGAATGCTTCCTGATCTCTTCCGATAATTGGTTATTTAATATATTTATTTTATTTTCTAGTTGGTTGATTATAATATTTTTACTCTCGTTTATTTCGTTGATGGAATTTTTTAATTCTCGATTTTCATTAATCAGTCTTTTCGTTTTCTCCGTAATTGATTGTAGAATAAGATTAATATCTTCCATACATTTTTCCGCAAAATTAGACAATTTTTATGATTTATTTAGTTTTTTTATAACTTTTTATTAAGACATTTTTAAACTTTTCGGATTAATAGAAAAGTTTACTTATGATTGATGAAAAATTTCTTGCTTTTATCTGGGAGCAAAGGTTGATAGGTGCATTTATTTCTACTGTCGATAATGTTGATATTAAGGTACTTTCGACAGGATATAGAAATAACGGTCAAGGTCCGGATTTTTTGAATGCGCGATTACAAATCGGCGATACCTTGTGGTCGGGAAGTGTAGAAGTGCACGTAAAATCTTCTGATTGGTTCGTGCATTGTCACCAAATTGATAAAAACTATTCGAATGTAATTTGTCATGTTGTTTGGAAATATGATGCGGATGTATTTTATACACAAGGTAATAAAATTCCTACTATAGATATTAGTAAATTGGTGCCGCCATTTCTGATTGAAAATTTCAAAAATATTATGGAATCAATGGAGTATATACCGTGTGCATCATTGTTAAATGATGTTCCTGAATATATAAAATATGATATGCTGGAAACAACTTATTTTGAAGAATTAAATACAAAGTTCGAAAATTATACGACAAGTTTAAAAGATCTTAATAATAATTTTGATGAATTGTGTTATAGAATGGTTGTAAGAAGTTTTGGTTTTAAAGTTAATAATGAAGCGTTTTATGAAACGAGCAAAAAGCTGCCTTTCAAAATTTTGCTAAAATATTCATCTTATGAGGATGTTGTTGATGCGCTTTTCTTTGGTCAGGCTAATCTTTTGCATGATACATTTCAGGATGATTATCCGCGATATCTTTATCATGAATATAAATATTATGCGAAGTTGCATGATTTGCAGGCACAAAAGAATGTGCCGTGGAAAATGCTGCGATTGCGACCGGCAAACTTTCCATGTATTAGATTGGCGCAATGCGCAGCTATTTTCAAAAACGGATTCCATGGATTAGATACAATTCTTGTTATTAGAAAATTAGACGAATATCACAAAATGTTTTGTAATCCAATCAATGAATATTGGAATGAACATGTGAAATTTGATGTTGAAACTAAAAAACAAATTAGAATTATGGGCAATTCTTCTGTTGATTTGATTTTAATAAATACAATTATTCCATTGTTTAATCTTTTATGTCAACCTATGTCAGGACAAGACAGAACAAAGAATGTAATGATGTAGTGATGTGGTGATTGATGATTATCCCCAAAGAGGATTCCGAACGGTAGCCCGATAATTGCCAACACGCCCTCCGCACGCCGTAGGTGTGCGACGAAAAAAACAGTAGAGACGCGAAAATTTGATTTGTAAATATAATTGTGTTCGAACTTCACTTCAAATCAAATCTTCAAATCATCAAATCTTCACATTGTCCCTGTTCTCTTCTCCATTCTCAATTCTCAATTCTCAATTCTCAATTCTCTTAATATTCCAAATACTTCACCAACAAAGTATCCTCAATCCCTGTACGCGAGACAAAATCTTCCGCAGATGTAAAATGCATCTTGTTTCTTTCATTTACAATAACTTTTGTCATTTCATAATCAACAACATAAGGATGTCTCAATATATCTCTAAATTCTAATTGATTTATTTTTAACATATTAATTTTGGAAGTATCGATAGTGATGTTATCTGAGATTTTTTCTATCATTTCTCTTGTAAAATATTTTATTTCAAGCAATTGCTCTTTAAAAAAATATCCACCTAATCTTTCTCTATAACTAATAATCCTTCCGGCAAAAACGGGACCGATTCCGGGTAATGGCAATAATCCAACAGAGTCAACACTATTAATCTCTATCACCAAAACCTTTTTTTCTTGCTGCTTAAACATTGGTTTCTGCTTACCATCTTCGTTACTTACAATATCTTTTTCCGGATTTCTATCCTGTTTTGTTGATGTAATATCTTGCGATTGCTGTTCTTTATTATTTGCGAGAAT
>JAJDHA010000054.1 GCA_030265965.1 Odoribacter sp. OttesenSCG-928-L07 | reverse complement strand
AAAGATAGTTAAATATGAATGATTTAGAAGAAAGAATAGTTCCTGTAAATATTGAAGAGCAGATGAAAACCGCATATATTGATTATTCAATGTCTGTTATAGTTTCTCGTGCTTTGCCAGATGTTCGCGATGGATTAAAACCTGTTCACCGAAGAGTTCTGTTCGGCATGTTAGGAATTGGGGTAAGAGCTTCTGGTACAACAAAGAAATCAGCACGTATTGTAGGTGATGTATTAGGTAAATATCATCCACATGGTGATTCTTCTGTTTATGAAGCAATGGTACGTCTCGCACAACCTTGGTCGATGCGTTATATGATGGTTGAAGGACAAGGTAATTTCGGTTCTATTGATGGTGATGGTGCTGCGGCAATGCGTTATACTGAAGCTAAACTTACTAAATTGGCAGAAGAAATGCTTGCCGATATTAATAAGAATACAGTTGATATGCAAAATAATTTCGACGATTCGTTGAAAGAACCAACTGTGCTTCCGGCTAAAATACCTTACTTAATGATAAACGGCGCATCCGGAATTGCAGTTGGTATGGCTACAAATATGGCACCACATAATTTGACAGAAGTATTAGATGGAATTATTGCCTATTTGGATAATAATGATATTGAAATCTCTGAGCTTATGCAATATATTAAAGCTCCGGATTTTCCAACAGGCGGAATTATTTATGGTTATGAAGGTGTAAAAGATGCTTTCGAAACAGGTAGAGGAAGAATAATTCTTCGCGGTGAAGCTACTGTTGAAGAAGATAATTCAGGAAAAGAAACAATTATTGTTACTTCTATACCGTATCAGGTTAATAAGGCTGAGATGATTAAGAAAACTGCAGATCTTGTTAATGATAAAAAAATCGAAGGTATTTCGGAAATTAGAGATGAAACCGATAGAAACGGTATTCGTATTGTTTACGAACTTAAAAGAGATGCAATGAGTAGTGTGGTGTTGAATAAGTTATATCAATATACTGCTTTGCAATCATCTTTTAATGTTAATAATATTGCTCTTGTAAATGGACGACCAATGATGCTTAATATTAAGCAAATGATTGTACACTATGTTAATCACAGAATGGAAGTTCTAATAAGGAAAACTAAATTCGAATTAGATGAAGCTAAAAAACGTGCCCATATTCTTGAAGGTTTGCTTATTGCATTAGATCATATTGATGAAATAATCCAGCTTATTAAACAAAGTGAATCGCCCGAAGTTGCTAAAAATGAACTGATGGTAAGATTCGGTTTATCGGAAGAGCAAGCTAAGGCAATTCTTGATATGCGTCTCGCTCGTTTAACAGGACTTGAAAGAGATAAATTGAAGGAAGAGTACAACGAGCTCATGGAGAAAATAACTTATATGAATAAGATTCTTGATGAACCAGAGTTGAGAGTTCAAATATTAAAGGATGAATTTATAGAAATTAAAGAAACTTATGGTGATGGCAGAAGAACTCAAATTCAATACTCTGTTTCTGATTTTAAAATTGAGGACCTTATAAGTAATGAAAAAGTTGTTGTTACTATCACTAATAAAGGGTATATCAAAAGAACTCCTTTGAGCGAATATAGACAACAACGAAGAGGCGGAAAAGGTGCAAAAGGCTCCGGCGCCCGTGATGAAGATTTTATTGAACATATTTTCGTTGCTAATGCACATAATTATATCTTATTCTTTACCAGCAGCGGTAAATGCTTCTGGCACAGAGTATTCGAAATACCTGAAGGTGCAAAAGCATCAAAGGGTAGGGCTGTTCAAAATTTAATTGCAATTCCTGCCGAAGATACAATTAAAGCATTTATTAATGTTGATAATCTGTCGGATAAAGAATATATTAATAATAATTTTATTATTCTTTGCACAAGAAAAGGTGTGATTAAGAAAACATCTCTTGAAGCATATTCCCGTCCGCGACAAAATGGTATTATTGCTGTTAATATCAAAGAAGATGATGAACTGCTCGAAGCAAGATTAACAAACGGCAATAATCATATCATTATGGCTACAACTAAGGGTAGGGCAATCAGATTTCCTGAATCTAAAGTTAGACCAATGGGAAGAAGTGCAACCGGCGTAAAAGGTGTTACACTTAATGGTGAAGATGATTTCCTTGTCGGAATGATTTGTCCTGATGATGAACAAACTGATATTCTCGTTGTTTCCGAAAATGGATACGGCAAAAAATCTAAACTTGATGATTATCGTATTACCAACAGAGGAGGAAAAGGAGTTAAAACCATTAATATCACTGAAAAGACTGGCATGCTCATTGCTATAAAAGACGTCATGGATAACGATGACATTATAATAATCACGCGTTCAGGACTTTTGATAAGAATGCCTGTTTCTCAAATGAGAGTTTCGGGTAGAGCAACGCAAGGTGTTAGACTAATTAATATTAAAGATAATGATGCTATTGCTGCTGTTACTCGAGTAAGATTTTCAGAAGAAGATATTATCGATGATGAAAATGATGAACTTATTGATGATGAAACATCTGAAGACATTGTTGAAAATAATAATGAAGATATAGATAACGTTAATGATAAAATAGAAGATTAATTAATAAAATAGTATAAATCTAAAAATTATAAAGATATGAAAAAGTTTTTTGTTTTTTTAATTGCAAGCATGATTTTAACAACTTCAGCTTTAGCTCAAAAAGTTGAAATTCAAAATGCTTCAAATTATTCCAGAAATAACGACTTAGTTCGTGCTATTGAAAGTGCTGAAAAAGCTACTACTAACCCAGAAACATCTAAAGATAGTAAGGCATGGTATCTTAAAGGTACTATATTGTTAAAATTAGATGATATGTATTCAATTTATAATACTGCAAAAGTTGGGATAACTCAGGCTGAGTACAATAGAGAATTAGCACCTTATAATGCTGAAGCTCCTAATACACCTTTAAAACCTAATTCATCTAAAAAAATAAAACAAGATGACGGATCAAAAATTACGCAAGCTACTTATCAGTACGATGTTGTCGTTGTTTTCGATCCTAATGGAAAATTAATAGAAGTAAGTGAACCTACTAATGGAAAATATTTGAAAGAATATAATAATGATTTACTTGCAGTTGCATTAGACGCCTTTGAAAAGTGTATTCAAAATAATAATGATGAAGAAAGTGTTATGAATGCTAAAATAAATCTTAGTGTTATTGCACAACGTTATTTTAATTTAGCTGTAAATCAATACCAAATAAAAAATTATTTAGATGCATCAGCTAATTTTGAAAATGCTTTTGAAATGAAAAAAACTTATTTTAATCAATTTGATTCAATAAGTTATGATTTTGCTAATAATTCTATTAAAATGATGATGCAAGAAAACTTAGCAAAACGTGATACTGCTGCTTATTTAAATTGTTGTTCACTTGGTAATCAAAAATTTCCTGAGGATGTTTATTATGTAATTTCTGAAGCAAATATATGGTTAGCAAAGAATGAACCTGAAAAAACTATTGCTACACTTGAAAAAGCAATGACTATGGTTACTGATAATCCAACTATTTTTTATGCAATAGGGGTTAATTATGCTTCACTTGGTAATGTTGATAAAGCTGTTGATGCTTATGAAAAAGCTATAGAAATTGATCCTAAATTTTTTGATGCATATTATAACTTAGCTGCAATTTATGTTAATACCGGTAATGATATCTATACAGAAGCTCATAATTTACCAATTAGTGAAAATGAAAAATTTGAGGAATTGAAAAAGAAATCGGAAGAATATTATCAATTGGCAATTCCTTATTTAGAAAATGCTCAAGAATTGGATAAAGATGATATTAATGTTTTACGTACATTAAGAGATATTTATGTTAGACTTCAAAAAATGGATGATGTAAAACGTATTAATGATTTAATAAAAGCTGCTACTGAGGAATAAAATAATTTTTATCCAAAGCTTACATAATAGGGAGGTTTTTTATAACCTCCTTTATTTAACCATTTCTATTTAACATAATATTAATTATAGGACAGTTTCGGAAATAAAAAAACTTCCTGTTTTTCAAGGAAGTTTCGATGTGCTTGATGAATTTTATTGTGAACCCGGAGGGGTTCGAACCCCCAACCTGCTGATCCGTAGTCAGCCACTCTGATCCAATTGAGCTACGGGTCCTCTTCATCTAAGAATTTGCAAAGATAGAAAAATAAATGAAAAATGAAAGACAAAAGTTGAAAAATATTTTACACTCTCAATCACCAGTCACACGTCACTTGTCACACGTCACTTGTCACTCGTCACATGTCACACGTCACTAATAAATAAGTATTCCCGAAATATTCCAAGCACTAAAACTTTGTCCAACTTTTTCACCTTGAGGAATTTTAACGCTGATTCGGTGTTTTCCTTTGTAAATATTTTGATAAAAAATCTCAACAGGATTTGTAATTGTTCCCGGACACCAACCGGAACGACTATAATCTGATGATGATAATCCGTTGGAAAAATTTCCTGAACAAGGATTTCTTTCTCTATAACTCGCACAATCATATCTCCAAGGAATAATTGAAATACTTGAGTTATCTAACAGTATCTCATTAGGTTTTTTGTTAAATTCATCGCCTTCGCTCCAACCGCCATGTCCAGTTGAAATATAGCTTAAAATTACATTATTAATATCGTTATCTAACACAAAATCAACGTTTAATGTGTCTGTGTCAAAAAAATCTGAATATTCTTGTCCAGCCATTTCCATAATGTTTAATGTACAGAATAACGGAATGATATTCTGTTTTTTTGCATCTGGATTTCCGGGATGAAATTTGATATCTAAATTGATAATATGTCCATTTTTATCATAATTTCCAATAAAAACACCTATCAACGCTTTGTTGCTCAATAAAGGAGCTAAATGACTGACATCTTGCTTGAAAACTACCGAATCATACCAATTATAATCGCCATACTCAATATGATTGTATTTTCTTGTGCCAAATGATGTATAAAATCGCATTAATTCAACCGGTGGCGTATAATTATCAGTTATCGTTAATCCATGATGCTTTTTGCCTTTTTTATCTGTAAAGTAAGGCAATTGCTCAATTCCGTTTTTCATTCCGTCGTAAAATGATAATTCTTTGTCCATTGGAACAACAAATACATTTCCGGTTCTGTCGTATGCATCACCATCAGAATATTGACTTAATTCAACAAAAATATCATATTTCCAAGCGCTATCCGGTAAATCTATCAATTTACATACAATTGTTCCATTTCCAAATATCAATAAACTATCTAAAACTAATTCATTAGAAACTTTAATTGACGGATCATAACATATTCTTTGATTGGAGAATACATTAACCGTTTTAACATACATTTCATTGATTCTTTTTTGATATTCGGCTGAAAGTAAAATTGTTCCGTAACTTTCGGGTAAATGATTTTGCTTTTTGTTTGAATAATCAATTTTTATAGCCTCCTCTACTCTACTTCCATTATAGATTGTTTTAAGAATCAATCCGTTAGTAAGTCCAAAACGAGAATTGGGAGTAATAACATATTTGGGATTATCAACATAAAATATTTCGATTGTATTTGAGTTAATAATTACCTTAGCTTTTTTACATTTGAGTCCTAAAATTTCTTCAGTTTCATCAAGGTATTCCCAATTTCTTTCGAAAATCAGATTAGATTCTGTTGTAATTATTTCATCATCTGGTAATTTGAATGACTGATATTGTTTGTTATTATTAATATCAATATAAGTTTTAGAGTTTGATATTTCATCTTCTTTATCAATTTTTTTAATTCCGTAAACCACTGTTGTATTATCAGATGATTCTGAAACTGTGTAGTTTATTGAATCAATCTTATCGTTAAAACTTCTTTGATAAATAACTTTGATATTTTTATTTTGTGTAAAAGCTACAATAGAAAATGATAAAATCAGTATTAGAGTAAAATAAGTTTTCAAGTATTTCATTTTCAATTAAATTTTAATTTTTTCAAAATTTCTGCCGTAAACACCTTCTACTCGTGTTACTGCCATAAACGCTTGAGGGTCTATTTCTTTAACTAATTTTAAAATCTTAACCTTATCTTGACGATGCACAATAATGAATAAAACTTCAGTATCTGATTTATTGTACCAACCTATTGCTGGAATTACGGTTACTCCCCTACCAATATCATTTGCTATTGCATTAGCAATTTCAGCGTATTTGGGTGAAATAATCATAAATTGGTAAGATTGTCTATTACCGTTTAATGTAACATCAAGCACATAAGCGAATGTCCACATTACAATAAGTCCAAAAACAACTTTTTCAATATCTCTAAAAACCACGAAAAACAGTATTACTACTATTGCATTGAAATACATACCAATTCTTCCCGGGCTAATATTTCGATATTTATTAATAATTAAAGCGATAATATCTGTTCCGCCGGTATTTCCACCAAAATTAAAAACTATACCTAATCCAACACCAGATATTGCTCCACCAAGCAGCGCATTCATAAACGGTTCTCCGGCAACTAAAGGTTCTGTGATGAATTTTTGGAAGATTACTAACAGTACCGATGACATTGTAACTCCGATTAATGACATTTTAACAAACTTCCACCCCATTAATCTAAACGCAATTATCAATAAAATTACATTTGCTACAAAGTTTGTAATACCGACAGGTATTCCGGTAACGTAAAATAGAATCATCCCTAAACCTGTAAATCCGCCGCTGATTAATTGAGATGGAATAATGAATGCTGCCAAAGCAAAAGTGTAAATTAACATACCGAAAGTCATACCGGCATAAGTTTTCACACCATCAAAGATTTTTTTTGATAAACTGCTATCTTTCTTCATATTATACATTTATTAAAAAAGGGCAGATTAATAAATAACCTACCCAATATTTGTTTACTATTTCATTTGAGAAGTAATTAATCGCCTAAGGTTGCAACCATAACTGCTTTAATAGTATGAAGTCTGTTTTCAGCTTCATCAAAAACCAAAGACATTGGAGATTCGAAAACTTCTTCACTAACTTCCATTTCTGAAATTCCGAATTTTTGGAAAATATCTTCTCCAACAGTTGTTTCACGATTGTGGAAAGCAGGGAGACAATGTAAGAATTTCACATTTGGATTACCTGTTTTTTTAACAACATCCATATTTATTTGATATGGTAACATTAGTTTTATTCTCTTTTCCCATTCTTCCGGAGCTTCACCCATTGAAACCCAAACATCTGTATATAAGAAGTCAACGCCTTTAACACCTTCTTCGACATTATCTGTTAAAGTTATTTTAGCGCCTGTTTCTTTCGCAATTTCTAAGCATTGGTCAACAAGTTCTTGTTCTGGAAGGAAAGCTTTAGGAGCAACAGCTCTGAAATCCATTCCCATTTTTGCAGCACCAACCATTAAAGAATTACCCATATTGTTTCTTGCATCGCCTAAGTAAGCAAAAGAAACTTTATTTAATGGTTTATCGATGTTTTCCATCATTGTGAGGAAATCAGCGAGTATTTGTGTTGGGTGAAATTCCGTTGTTAATCCGTTCCATACAGGAACTCCTGCGAATTTTCCTAATGTTTCAACTATTTCTTGTGCATAACCGCGATATTCGATACCGTCGAACATTCTGCCAAGAACCCTTGCTGTATCTTTCATAGATTCTTTTTTGCCCATTTGAGAACCGGCAGGACCCAAGTAGGTCACATGTGCTCCTTGATCCAATGCGGCTACTTCAAAAGCGCAACGTGTACGTGTAGAATCTTTTTCAAAGAGCAAAACAATATTTTTACCTTTTAACTTTTGTTGTTCGGTACCTGCATATTTTGCTGCTTTAAGTTCAGCTGATAAATTAAGTAAATGTTGAATTTCTTTTGGTGTAAAATCCAATAATTTTAAGAAATTTCTGTTTCTAAGATTAAATGCCATTTCTTCTAAAAATTTGATTATTAATATTTTATTTTGTTGTCTGAGACGATTTAAAATTTTCGCAAAGATAGTTTATTTAATTGAAAATTGAAAATTGAAAGTTGAAAATTATTGCGGAAATGGCTAAATCTTATTTTGATGTGCTATTCAAAATCATTCAGGATTTATTTTAGTTTCAAATGTTGTAGCACCAAATTCCCCCTTTTAAGGGGGTTATGATTTAAGTTGGTTGTTTCAAATTCCCCCTTTTAAGGGGGTAAGGGGGATGTTTCTTCAGGCATGAGGTTAGACGGCCTCTTAGTGTTATAGTTTATAAACAAAGACAATTTAAACATTTAATGACAAATAATAAATTAATGTTGATTTTAATCTTGCTGTTATAATTATGAAAAACAAAATTATACCATATAATTCTAAACTGAAAAAGCATACTAAATACCTTAGTAACAACAGTAACTGTCAGAAGTGTTGCTGCTGGAACTTTATTAAAAATAAATCTTTGGAGATAGAATTTCATCGACAAGTACCTATTGATGAATTTATTGTAGATTTTTTTTGTCATGAATTATTATTGGCAATTGAGATTGATGGTTATAGCCATGTATATGAATATGATTATGATGTTAGTAGACAAAATAAACTTGAAAGTTTCGGAATAACAATATTGCGTTTTAATGATATTTCTGTAAAAAAGGATATGAATAATGTTCTGAGGGTTTTACAATTTGAGATAGAAAGACTTAAGCGGAAAAAAAGTGTTTATTGACATCTCCCTAACCCCCTTAAAAGGGGGAATTTGAAACAACCAACCTAAATC
>JAJDHA010000053.1 GCA_030265965.1 Odoribacter sp. OttesenSCG-928-L07 | reverse complement strand
GACAGAACAAGTTTGATATTGGATATTTTTGCAAAGAATGCGCATACTTCACATTCGAAGGTGCAGGTTGAGCTTGCGCAATGTCAGTATATGTTGCCGCGACTAACCGGTTTATGGACTCACTTGGAGCGGCAACGAGGTGGTATCGGTATGCGTGGTCCCGGGGAAACCGAAATCGAAACCGACAGACGGATTCTACGTAATAAAATAGCTCAATACAAGGAAGAGTTAAAGAAAATCGACATGCAGAAATCCATACAGCGCGGGAATCGCGGCTCGATGAAACGTATTGCTTTGGTTGGATATACCAATGTCGGAAAATCTACAATATTGAATCTGCTCGCAGGAACGAATGTTCTCGCCGAAAACAAATTATTTGCAACATTAGATACAACAGTCAGGAAAATTGTTATCGACAATAAACCATATCTAATTTCTGACACTGTAGGATTTATCAGAAAGTTACCAACTACCTTGATAGAATCTTTCAAATCGACTCTTGATGAAACTCGCGAAGCTGATTTGCTCTTGCATGTTGTTGATATTTCACATCCAAATTACGAACAACAGATAGAAGTTGTGAAAAATACTTTGATGGAAATTGGCGCGGCAGATAAACCTGTAATTTACGTGTTTAATAAGATTGATGCTTTACAAGAGGAAGAAAAAACAGAAGAGTTTGATTATCCTGAATTGGACTTAGAAAGTGATGAGGTAGTGGAAATTATAGGAAAAGAAGAAAATACACGAAGTTTAGAATATCTTAAAAAATTGTGGATCGGCAAGCAAAATACGCCTTCGGTTTTTATCTCTGCCAAGAAAAAAGAGAATATTAATGAATTAAAAAACGTGATTTCTAAATACGGAGGCGCGGGGAGTTATTATTATTGAGCTAAAACACTCGATATCTTTTCAATTCTCTTGCAAATTCCTTTTCTTTTCCAGCGCAATGAAAATCAACTAATTGATGAAAATCTTTGCCATGGTTTCTATGTTTTGTATGACACAATTCATGGATTATGATATAATCTATTAAGTGCTCTGGCAACAAGACTAAAAACTTACTAAGGTTTATATCGTTTCTATATGAGCAACTGCCCCAACGAGTTTTTGCACTTGATATCTTTACAGAATTAATAGGTAATCCTAATTGAGAAGAAATGTTTACCGTTCTGTCTAAAAGATAATGTTTTGCCACAAAAGACAATAATTTTTCCAAACATTTTTTTATTTGTTCTTGTGATGAATCGGAATTAATATCAAACTTTTGAGGAAATAAAATAGTCATTTCCGTTGCGTTATCAACCTTATATGTTATTAAATTGTTTTGTTCTTTTTGTGGAATAATATTTAAACTTACCTTATCATTAAATTTCTTTAAGCCAAACGAATAAATTATTTTTTCTGCGACTTTAATTTTTGTTTTAATAATCCAATCTTTTTTCGATAAAACAAATTTCTCCGCTTGTTTAATTGTTCCCAATGCTGGTATTGTAACACAAACCTCTTTCGAACTCACCTTTATTTTGTAGGCTTTTGCTCTGTTGCTTTTCGTATAAAACACCTTTCCGATTTCGGGATAAACGATTTCCTTCATGAATGCAAAAATAACAATAATATCCGAAATATATGAAGGAGCTCATACGGCTAAATATTTGCAATAATCCGGTCGATATTCCAAAGCTCCGCGTCCGATATTGCCAATTAATGCCAATCTTTGAAGAATAGTTAGCTTATACGTGGAATCCTGATTTTGACAAAAACAACCTCACTCGTTGGACAAAGCAAACTTCGAGAATTCTTTCGGTTCATTTTCATACCAACAGATTTTGCCGCAATTAATGTTCGGATATGAACAAAAAGCATTTTTTGATAAATACAGTTTACTTTTCGCTACACCCGAAAAAGCAATTTTAGATTTACTATACCTTTATCCCATTTACAATAATGAGCAAGAAATAAACGAATTGCGTTTTGATGAAGAATTCATGCAAGAGGATTTGAACATAGGACGTTTAAATGAATTTACAGAGAGATTCCAGTCTGAAACATTGAAAAAGAGAGTTAATTTACTTTTAAAAGTTCATGATTTATGCTAAACTTAGAACAAATACAAAATTATTTTCCGCCACAAATCAAGGAAAATCCCGCATACAGGACGTGATTTCTACGATGCCATGTTTTTACTTTCTCAAACAAAACCAAATTATGAGTATCTCTCTCAAAAACAGAATATTCACAATTTAACAGAATTAAAGGCAAAATTGATAGAAACAACCGAAAAAGTAGATTTACGGCATAAATCCAAAGACTTTGAACACTTGTTATTCAATGAAGCAAGTAAAGACAAAATATTACATTTTGGCGAATTTGTAAAAACACTAAGTTGAGAAATAATGAAACCCCGCCACCGATGATACGAGCGGTTTTTAAACAAAAATAGCACCTAGTATTTCTATCAGGTGCTATTTCAATTTTCATGCTGTCAGAAAGAAATTACACTTGTCTTTATTACACCGCAATCCCTTGACACAATTTCTGACTTTTCTTCCCAGCGGAGAGACAGGGATTCGAACCCTGGGTCCGCTTGCGCGAACAACGGTTTTCGAGACCGCCCCAATCGACCGCTCTGGCATCTCTCCGAAATTTTGAGTGCAAAGATAGCAAATAGTTGAAAGTTGAAAGTTGAAAATTTGAAAGTTTTTTTACTCAGAGAATCCGTCACTCCTCACAAGTCTCCTCACAAAGATCTTCATACCACTCCTCGCCAAATCGTCTGATTAGCGGCTCTTTCAAAAATTCGTATAATTTTATATCTTTTGACTTTCCACAAGAAACGGCGTCTTTACAAATATCCCATTGATCATAATTTACTGCTGTTGTTTTGTTGTAGATTTTTAATCTGATAGGATATAAATGACAGGAAATGGGTTTATTAAAAGGAATCTCACCTTTTTTGAAAGCTTTTTCAATACTACACTTTATAACTCCATTGTCGGAATAAACGAAAGCACAGGCGCCTTCATCTATTAATGTTGTTACATATTCGCCTTCTAAACCGTAATCGAATACTCCTTGAGATTTTACTGTGTCAATTCCTTCTTTTGTCATATAAGGCGTTATCTTATCTAAATAATCTTCTATCAAAGAAATTTCTTCTTCTTCAAGAGGTGCGCCGCAGTCGCCGGCAATACAACACTCTCCTCTGCATTTAGATAAATCGCAGCAAAATTTTACTGTCTTGATGTCGTCTGATATTAAACAATCTTTTATAGCAAACATATTGTGTATTAGTTGTTTTTGTTAAAGAAAAGTTTGTCTGCAATTACATTTCCCATGTGTAGGATTTCCTCTTCGCCTTCAACATGTTTATTTTCCATGAGAATTTTGCCGTTACAAATAACCGTGTCAACATTATTTCCATTTGCAGCATAAATAAGATTGGAGATAAAGTTGAAATTAGGCGTAAATGCAGGCGTTTTTAAATCGATAAGAACTAAGTCGGCAAGAAAGCCCTCTTTGATTTGTCCGGTATTTTGTCTTAAAATTTTACCTCCGTTAAGAGCTGCACAGCGGAACATTTCTCTTGCCGGCATTGCTGTCGGATCTTCGCGCCAAGCTTTTCCTATCAAAGATGCAACTTTCATGGCTTCAATCATATCAAGATTATTGGAAGACGAACAACCGTCAGTTCCTATTCCAACTGTTATTCCGGCATCTTTCATTTCATGATATTTGAAACGATATCCGGAAGCTAATTTCAAATTTGAATTTGGATTGTGTATTACTTTAACATCGTTATCTGCAAGCATTTGTATTTCTTCATCATCAAGCCAAAGGCAATGAGCAATAATTAGTCGAGGCGATAAGAGCCCCAAGCTATTCAGATATCTTATAGGACTCATTCCATGTTCTTTAACACAGTTGTCGTATTCCGTTTGAGTTTCAGCAACGTGAGTATGGATTAATAAATCATTTTCTTTTGAAAAATCTCTTACCCATTTAAAAATCTCTTTTGAAACTGTATAAATTGCATGTGGCGCAAGTGCATAACTAATTCTGTCATTGTAATCCAATGACTTTTTATATGCAGCAAGTACAGGTTCAATCACGTCATTAATAGACTGAGAATTAACAGGATCTAAAATTACTGATGCGATTGTAGCGCGCAAACCACTTTCTTCGATAGCTTTAACCGAAGCATCTAAATGCCAATACATATCATTAAAACATGTCGTTCCCGACTTAATCATTTCGAGGCAAGCTAATTTTGTTCCCCAATAAACCATGTCATCGGTAAGTTTTGCTTCGTAAGGCCAGATTTTCTCAGTAAGCCATTGTTCCAAAGGCATGTCATCACCCCAACCTCTAAAAAGAGTCATAGCTGAATGTGTATGACCATTAACCAATCCGGCAATTACAGCCTTCCCAGTTCCATCAATAATTTTATCTATAGAGACAGAGCATGCTCCGTCTCTACAATCAATTTTATCCACTTTATCGGCTTTATCAACTTTATCCACTTTATCGGTTTTATCGGTTTTATCGGTTTTATCGACTTTATCGGCTTTATCGGTTTTATCAACTTTATCAATCCTCTTAATAATATTTCCTTCAATATAAATATCGACAGGTTCCTCTTTAAATGAAATATTTTTTATTAGAATGTTCATGTAATGTTTTTTTAATATTTTACTGAAAGTTTCAGATTAAACATTATTGGTGTTAGGTAATCGGGTATTCCTCGACTTATTCCATATATATCTGTAACCCAGGTGTATGAAATCTTATTGCGAATATCGAGTAAATTTAACACTTCAGCAACAAGAGAAACATCGGAAAATTTGTTTAAAAATTGCCATTTTGATTGTGTTTCATCACTAACTATTTGCCAGCCGAGACCAAGGTCAACACGTTTATATGAAGTGTATTTAAAAACCTTTTCTTGTGTAAACAGCTCATCTTCTGACGTATAAATTGGTAATCCTGTGCCTATCATTAAATTGATTTGCACCTTAAACTTTGGATATTTTGGAATATAATCTTGCAAGAATATTGAGAAATTTACCAATTGATCACTGGGTCGCAAGTAATAATTTCCATCACCAATTCTATCCTTTGTATTCATAAGAGAAAGACTAATCCAAGAATCTACTCCTTTTACGAGTTCTCCAACTAATTTCATATCTATGCCGGTAGCATAACCATTAGTTGTTAATTCGGGATGATATTGAATAATAACATTATCAATAGTGTAAGGAATGAGGTTGGTTAAATGTTTATAATAAACGTCTGTAATAAATTTAAAAGGTCTGTTCCAAATATCAAAATTCCAGTCCATACCGGCAACAAAATGTATTGATTTCTGCGATTTAATATCAGTATGAAGTATTCCGTTTTTATCTAACATTTCCTTATAACCCGGTGGTTGAAAATAATATCCTGTTGAAAATCGGAATAAAATATCTTGTTTCCAATTTGTTGGATAAGCAGAGAAAGTCAATCGCGGACTAATGTTAAATTCATTATTTACATCTAAATATGCTGCTCGTATTCCATAAGTAATATTGAAATCGACATTTTTAGAATAGAATTTCCATGAATCTTGAACATAAGCAGACACTCTATTAAGCTGTAATGTATTTATTGCTTTAACATTATATTTAAGTTCCATAGAATAATCCGGTTGTACGCTTGGGTTAATATAACCGAGAGAATCAGGAGTTTTTGGAAGATTATATCCTGCAGAATCAACCATTTTCCATTTATCAATTTTATCATAAACGTTTTCGAAACGATATTGCACTCCCCATTGTAGTGAATGTTGTTTTAATTGTGAGGAACCTTTAACATCTGCGGTATAAACTCCCGATTGGTAATAGTTTCTTCCGTGAGTAATAAAAACGCCTGTGCCAATTGGTTCAGACTCTTCTCCATAGCTGTCACTATCTTCTTCCGTTTCTATTTCAGACAAATAATAATCGTTGAAGATATCATATTTTTCACTTTCAACACTTTGATATGCAGAAAGAATAAATGATATTTTAGAATTTATATTAGGATTATAATTAAAACTAACTGCGCCCATTCCGTTATTAAACTTATCGTGTTCGTAACCTTCCATATATACAGTCATTCTATTTGCTTTTTCAGAAGTACCGCTTTCTGTAACACGTGTTTCCGGAACAAGTTTATAAGAATTTCTGGAATAATTTCCAAGAACAGATATATTAAAATTTTTACTGAAAGTATATGTTAACAAGGCTTGTACATCGGTAAAAGAAGGTTTATATTGTCCTTTTGTATCCATTGTATTTAGCAAAATAGAATTTGATTTTTGTCGAGCGCCAACAAGATATGTGAATTTATTAATTTTATCTTCGACATGAAGAGATGCAGACATTAAACTTATTGACCCGGAAGCATGAAACTCAGTAGGTGTTTTGTAAGTTATATCCAGCACTGATGACATTTTATCTCCATAACGCGCCTCAAAACCACCGGCAGAAAAAGACAAAGAAGAAACGAGGTCAGGATTAACGAAGCTCAACCCTTCATGTTGTCCGGTACGTGTAAGATATGGTCTAAATACTTCTATACCATTTACATAAACAATATTTTCATCATAATTGCCTCCTCTGACCGAATATTGAGAGCTCAGTTCGTTTGTTGAAGTTACGCCAGGAAGAGTTTTAATCAATGCGCCAATATCACCGGAAGCATTCGGTATTATTTGCGCCATTTTGGGATCAAGGCGTTCGAAAGTTGTACTTCGAACCTCATTATCTTCAATAGTAACGCCCTGAATATTGGTTGTGTTTTCAACAATACTTATATTTATTCTTTTTCTTTCATTATTTTTTAATGTGAAAGTAAAAGAATAAGAATCATACCCTAAAAACGAGGCTGATGCTGTGATTGTGGTATCTGCAGGAACACTTAGTTCATAATTTCCCGATTTATCAGTACTTGTTCCAGTTTTTCCATCTCCCAAAACGATATTTACAAATTCAAGAGGTTTATTGTTGTTATCTGTAACTTTACCAAAAATTGTAGCTCTTTGGGCAAAAGAATTAATAGAGCAACAAAATAAAAAAGAAAAGACGATTAGTAATCTATTCTTTTTCAATCCATTCGTTATAATCCCAGCGTTTTGCATCAACTTCGTGTTGTCTTTTAATTTCGTCTAATAATTTTTTATCTTTTCTAAATTTTCCTTCTTTCCAAGCTTTAATGAACTGTGCCCAAGCAAATGGATTTAGCAAGTGATTAGAAGGAATGCCGCCAGCACTGTAAAGAGAATTTGTTTTACTATTAATGTAATGTTTATAATTTACACTTGCATCAGCATCTTTATTAATTCTGGCTGCTTCTTTCATTTTAGCCATTTCAATGTTTTTCATTGCAACGGTAATATCATCATCGGGAATATCAAGATTGACGAAAATATCTTTAAATTCTTCCCATGTCGGCCATGGATATATAACGGATTCTCCAAGATAAATAGTATCTGCAGTCATTAATTGTATTAAAGAATATCTTTTATCAGTAATTGTATCAGGGATAACGAAAACTGCCGGTTTATATCCGACCGCAGAAAACTGAACTGTATCTAATTTTTGTGCAACAAACGAAAAAAAACCGTAATAATCTGCTGAAGTGCCTCTAATAAGTCTATCTTCTCCACCAATAACAACAATATGAGCAAAAGAAACAGGATTTAAACTGTCGGAAGAAAGTACAACCCCTGAGAATTGTACTAAATCGTCATTAATATTTTGTGACGATAATTTCCCGGATAAAATTACTAATATTATCAGAATTATAAAGCTTTGCCTTTTCATGCTGCAAAGATAAATAATTAGTTGAGAGTGGAAAGTTGTGAATTGAAAGTTAAGAATTTTTATAATATGTGACGGGGGACGGGTGACGGGTGACGGGTGACGGGTGACGGGTGACGAGTGACAGGTGACAAGTAACAGGTGGCAGATCAAGTCTAAACTTTTGCGTTTAAATTTTTACATTTAAATGCGTTTGCCCCACCACATGTCACCCGTCACCCGTCACCTGTCACTTGTCACTTGTCACTCGTCCCCCGTCACCTATCTAATCATTTTCAAATAAGAAATTTCCTGTTCTGTAAGAAATCTCCATCTTCCTCTTGGTAAATCTTTTTTTGTTAATCCGGCGTACAATGTTCTGTCAAGTTTAATAACCTCGTAACCAAGTTTTTCAAAGATTCTTCTAACAATTCTGTTTTTCCCTGAATGTAGTTGAACTCCGATTTCTTTTTTGCTTGTCGGACTGCTATAGTCTATTGCATCAACAGCAATGAAACCATCTTCTAATTCGATTCCTTCTGCTATTGTACGCATATCTGTTTTTGTCAAGGGTTTATCGAGCTCAACGGAGTAAATTTTCTCAACATTAGAGCGAGGATGCATTAATTTGTTTGCAAGGTCGCCATCATTAGTAAATAGTAATAATCCAGTTGTATTTCTATCTAATCTTCCTACCGGATATATTCTTTCTTTACATGCATTATGAACTAATTGTAAAACTGTATTTCTTTTCTCCGGATCCGACATAGTTGTTACATAACCTTTTGGTTTATTGAGAAGTAGATATTTTAACTTTTCATGGCGTAATGTTTCTCCGCCAATTTGAACCTTATCTGTTTTGTTAATTTTTGCACCTAATTGATCAATAACAACACCGTTCACTTTAACGCTACCGGAAGATATTAAATCATCTGCTTGTCTGCGTGAACAAATTCCGGCGTCTGCGATATATTTATTTAAACGGATAGTGCCGTCGTCATTATCAGATGTTTGTTTTT
>JAJDHA010000052.1 GCA_030265965.1 Odoribacter sp. OttesenSCG-928-L07 | reverse complement strand
AATGATATGATATTTGAAAAAGAGAATAATCTATTCGAAGAATGGATAAATGAACATAATAATAATGGTGAACCTGATTTTTGCTGTGATGGCTTATTCTATAATAAAAATTTCTCCCAAGATGAGTTGTTATCAATTGCAAAAAGGAAAATTGTGTTTTTTATGAAAGAGCCTAATAATCAGCCTAATCAAGATTATCGAAATTGGTTTAACGAAATTGAACCTAAGGGTGTTTTCTTTAAATTTATTCTTTCTTGGCTAAAAACTCTTTCAAAGGTTTCAGTTAATGATAGCAATATAATGCCTTTAGTTCCTCAAATATTTCCACAAGATTTGCCCTTAATTCTTGTAAATGCAAAAAAAACATCAGGAGGCACTGCTGCAAATGACGAAGAAGTTTATAATTATGCAAATACATATAGGAAATTTATAAGAAGACAAATGGATATTTATTCTCCTAATATCATTCTTTGTGGCGGAGGTTCTGTACAATTGGATGAAAAAAGACAAAAGAGAATTGTCTTGATGCAAAAAATAATTATGTGTTTGATATATCCTGAGATAGAATTCGAACCCATGGAGAATAACTACATATGGTATTCTGCTGAGAAAAAGATGGTATTAATTAATAGTTGGCACCCATCCAGCAGAAAGGCTAAAGAAGAAAAATATAATGAACTGATTGAGTCTTTTCGAGATTTCATTAAATTGAATGTCTTTGATTTATAATATATTTTCTTAGGTATATCTATGTCTTTATAGTTTTCTAAGGGAACCTGAAATTGTGCCACATTTTAAATTACAGTAAAGATTCAGTGTGACGATGATGAAGACATAGTATTAAGTGTGGTTAACAAACAAATATAGTCGTATTATTTAACAAATAACCCCCATGCCCATCAAAACCCTCTCCTCCCAACGCATCCCAATCAAAATGTGGTTGGATGATGCCGAAGACGGCTCTATCGAACAAGCAAAAAACTTGGCAAATTTGCCCTTTGCTTTTCGTCATGTGTGTTTGATGCCCGACACTCATCAAGGTTACGGTATGCCTATTGGCGGCGTTCTCGCAACAAGAAATGTGATAATTCCTAATGCTGTCGGAGTCGATATCGGATGTGGAATGTGCGCTGTAAAAACGAATATTCAAAGCGAAACATTAACTCCGGAGAAAATCAAAGCTATGATGAAGGGCATTCGGGCTTTGATACCGCTTGGCTTCGACCATCATAAAGAACGACAAGATGAAGCGTTGATGCCACATGGTTTTGATGTTGACAAACTTCCTGTTGTCAAAAAGCAATATTTATCGGCTCTAAAACAGTTGGGAACTCTTGGCGGCGGTAATCATTTTATCGAATTGCAAAAAGATGAAAACGGAACGCTTTGGGTGATGGTACATTCCGGAAGTAGAAATATCGGACTGAAAGTCGCTGAACACTACAACAATCAAGCCAAAAGGATGAACGAATTGTGGTTTTCTACTATCGATCCAAAGTGGGATTTAGCTTTTTTGCCTTTTCAAACAGATATTGCCTATTCGTATTATCAGGAAATGCGTTATTGCATCGCTTTTGCTTTCTCTAACCGTGCTTTGATGATTCAACGGATTCAAGAAGTGATGACGGACGAAGTTGCTGGTATTGAGTTTGATCCGATAATCAATATCGCTCATAACTACGCCGCCTTTGAAGAACATTTTGATGAAAAGGTCATCGTGCATCGCAAAGGCGCAACTTCAGCAAGAGCGGGTGAAATTGGAATTATTCCCGGTTCACAAGGCACGAAGTCGTATATTGTTGAGGGTTTGGGTAATCCTGAGAGTTTTATGTCGTGCTCGCACGGAGCCGGTCGTTTGATGAGTCGGACCAAAGCTATTAGAGAGTTGAATCTGGAGGAAGAAAAACGCAAACTCGATGAGCAAGGTATAATTCATTCTATCCGTGGAAAATCCGACCTCGAAGAAGCAGCCTCAGCGTACAAAGATATTTCTCAAGTCATGGAGTTTCAAAAAGATTTGGTGACGATTAAAACGGAATTGAACCCATTGGCGGTGATAAAAGGATGAGGTGGCGCGTGTTACTTTTCGCAGAGCCAAATGTACCGCCACCTTACGTTTCTTCTATAAGAAACTAATAACGGCATGACAAATAATCATGAAGTTAAAAAATACTTATATTTTCTTTTATTCCCATCGGGAATTTATTTAGGGATACCAAACATGTATATTATTGATATAAGTTTAATATTTCATTGATTTTATTTAATAATTTCATAGCATCTCAAAAATAAGATTTAGCAGTTTAATGGACTGGTTTTAAGGTTATAGCAACAACCTCTGTTTGAATTTATAAGATAATTTTTCAACCTAAGCAAATATTTGGCGTAGGAATGTGTTTTTTTTGCAAAATAATATTTAAATTATGGCAATAAAAAACGTGAAAATTAGTAATTCAAGAGTCGGAGTACATTCTCCAAAGGAACCCGTAGTTGTGCTACAACTTGTTACAGCAAAGATTCAATACGATGATAAAGAAGAATTAGTTGTCTCAATGGGGCTTAAAAAACGAACAACACTTTGTTTTTTTAACAAAACATATTTCGGAACAATGAGTGCAAACATACTTGAACTTTGGGATGAATGTGGAAATTTACTTACTACATTACCCAAGCCCAAAGGGAAAATTGTTAGTGTCTTTAACAACTGGTTTATTGTACTGAATAAAGACATTTTTAACGCATATGACCAGACTGGTGTTTTAGTTGCAATAGGAAAATTACCAGATGAGGGACAAAAAAACATAGTATTAAAAATGATTAGTAAATAACAATTATCTTTTCTTTATTTGCATTCAATAAAATAATTATGAAAGTCTTCATATCTGGTTCAATCAGTATAAAAAGATTAAGTCGAGACGAATTTGCGGCTCTTGAGCAACTTGTTGAAGGGAAACCGGTTATTTTAATTGGCGATGCTTTTGGGGTTGATAAAGCAGTCCAACAATATCTGGCAAAAAGAAATTATCAAAACGTTATCGTATATTATTCTGGAGAAAAAATAAGAAATAATCTCGGAAATTGGCACACAAAACAAATTTTTAATACAGAAAATCTTACTGGAAGACCTCTCTATCAACTAAAAGATAAAGCAATGGCTGATGACTGTGATAACGGAATAATGTTTTGGAATGGCAAAAGCAAAGGCACAAAAGCAAACATTGATTATATGCATGAACTCGGCAAATATTATATTGTCTTCTGTCAGAGACGCATTTTTAGTGGCAATAAACAATAAATCTTATATAAAAGAAATAAATCATGAAGAAACTGAAATAAAGAGAAGTGTTAAAAAAACATCATAAAATTATCAACAAAACAACCCTCATTATACACAAGTTGCTGAACGTATGAACATACAACAATATTTCCCATGGATCGAAATTGCAGTTATTAAGTAAGAAGTAAAACAGCAAAGTCGCTTATTTTACTTTTTTGCAAAAAAGTAAAATAACACCCCGCTTTATTTTACTTTTTTACATATCTTTGCCGATATATTAAAAATAAATTTATCGTATGCAAAATTTTCAGGCAGGAGTATCTATAAATCAGGGTTATTATAAGAGTTTTCAACCAAATTTTATCAATCGGAATTGGACAATAGACGATATGCAAGTAATGAACTTGTTAAGTCAGGCTGACCGCCATTTAGGCCGTTTAGATATGTATTCGCAATATGTTAATATTGATCTTTTTGTTCAAATGCATATTGCGAAAGAAGCAACCCAATCTACTAAAATAGAAGGAACACAGACCAATATTGAAGAAGTGTTTTTGACAAAAGATGAGGTTAAAAACGAAAGACAAAATGACTGGGAAGAGGTACACAATTACGTAAGAGCCATGAATGAAGCTGTATTGCAACTGCATACGCTGCCATTCTCTTCTCGCTTGATCAAAAACACACATAAAATCCTTTTACATGGTGTTAGAGGCGAACACAAATTACCCGGCGAATTTCGTAGCAGTCAAAATTGGATTGGTGGCGCATCAATTAATGACGCCATTTTTATACCTCCAATACATTCAAGTATCAACGAATTGATGTCTGATGTTGAAAAATTTGCTAATGATAATATGAACCTATTACCTGATCTAATAAAGATAGCATTGATTCATTATCAATTTGAAACAATACATCCGTTTTTAGATGGAAATGGAAGAGTCGGAAGATTGTTAATCACTTTATACTTAGTTGATAAAAAAATATTGAAACGTCCCATACTATACTTATCAGATTTTTTCGAACGTAATAGAATGCTTTATTATGATAATTTGATGCGGGTAAGAACACATAATGATATTAACCAATGGTTAAAGTTTTTTCTCACCGGAGTGATTGAGACAGCGAAAAATGGAGTGTCAACATTCGATGAAATTATGCAATTACAAAAAAACATTGACGATAAACTTAAAAATATTGGCAGTCGTAGCGGTGATGCTTATAAAATAGTGGAGTATCTTTATAATCAGCCAATTATTGACGCTCATGCTGTCTCTGTTATTACGGAAAAATCAATGCGCCCTGCATATAATATGTTGTTTTTATTGGAAAATTTAGGCATACTGCGAGAAATTACCGGTGGAAAAAGAGGAAAACTCTATATGTTTTCTGATTATATGGATATTTTTAAAAAATAATACACGTACATAACATCCTACATTGCAAAGATTTATACCGATCAGTTGGGATTACTTTCGGTTCACAAGGTGTCATTTATACAATCAGTAGCAAATCCAATCATGAAATTTTAAAAATACTTATACTTTCTTTTATTCTCATCGTGAATTTAAGTTAGTGATACCAAACATGTCTATTATTGATATAAGTTTCATATTTCATTAATTTTTAATGTTTATTTCTTAGCTATTTCCATTTCAATTATTCTTTCTAATTCTTTTTTCTGTGGTAACTCTAGCAAATAACGCGACACAAACAATTGATTATCTAAAGTACCTGTTGCGTATTCAACCAAAGTATTATTTTTGCTTGTAACCAATAAAATACCTACAGGAAGATTGTCCCCGACTCGCATCTCATATCTTTTATAATGTTCAATATAGGCATTAAGTTGCCCAGAATACTCATGACGAAATTTGTCTACCTTAACCTCAACTAATATGTGGCAATGTAAGATGCGATGATAGAAGACTAAATCAATAAAAAAATACTCATCTTCTATTAATATCTTCTTTGTCGTCTCAATTCTCTAACTCCCCATGTTCCATTTATACATTCAATTTCATAGAAACTGCGTTTTAAAGGATTTGCAATTTTTATTAATTCTGAGAAATGTGAAAAAGATAAACTTGATAATAATTTTTCAGGATCTATGTCTGTTTTTTTAGGGGTAAATACAAATTCTTGGGACACTGTCCCAAGAATTTGTTCAGGAATATCTAATGACGTTTGAGAGACTATTCCAATAAATTGTGGATAAATAATATAGAATTGTCTAAATCTAGATAATTCTGCAGCGGAAACATTCTTTAACTTTCTTTGTGCTAATGATGATGATATTTTCTCAAGGAGATACTCTCCATAAGCAGCCCTGTCTTCACCACGTTGTTCATACTCCATAATGAAGCACCCTATTAGCCAGTTGCGTAACGTTAATCCAATATTAATAGCCTTTACTGCATAACCCTGAAGAGCTCCATGCGTTAATGTAATTTGTTGTGTCAGTTGTCCAAAATTCATAATTCAGTTAATTTAAATTTCATATTAAGCTTCCAATCCGAGATTTTTTTTTTTAATCCCATATCTATCTATTTGTCTCAAAATTTTAACAATTATTGATTTATTCCGAAAAAGCAGAAATACAAGCTTATATATTTTTTCACCCTCCGCCATTATTTGGCGTATCCTTGCCCTTTCTTTGCAAAAAATAATAAGAAATGAAACAAAAAGAAATTATTCAAAACAACGAAAGTGCTGAAAAACAGCCATCAAAGAGGTCGAACAAAACTCTTTTGCAACACATCGAAAATATTATTGAATTGGTGGAAGACTCTTATCTTTCAGATGAATTTTATAAAAAAGCTAAAGAAAGTATCAATTTTGTTGCTAATAAGATGAATATCACTAATAATCAAACTATTCTTTTTTCAGTGTTTATTGAAAAACACCACCAACACAGAATTGAAATAAAAGATATTGCTCGGTTTATCGGTTGCAAAAATGTTAAAATCTTAAGCCTAACGAATGATATTGAAGAACTTATAAAACGTCGATTAATTCGCTTTCGACATTACGAAGATTCTTCGTATTATATTTCTGACGATGTGATTACGGCATTGAAACAAAATAAGAATTACGAAACACAAAGTATTTCTAACCTTGATATTCATAGCTTATTTATTCATCTTGATCGTCTTTTTAACGAAAGAGAAGAAAAAGAAATCTCTTATGAAAACTTAATTTATGAATTGAACGAACTTATAGAAGAAAATCAATCCCTTGAATTTTGTAAGCGTATAAAAGAATTTCAAGAAATATATAATAACGAAAGACAAGTTGCAATTTTATTAGCTTTTTGTCACTTATTTATTAATGAAGATGATGATTATATCGGTTTTCATAATTTTGAATATATTTTCGAAGGAAAATCTCTAATTAGACAGCTGAAACAGTCTTTTAGAACGAGACAGTCAAGATTATTTACTGATAACATCATTGAAAATTGTAATGAAGATGGTTTTGGTAATTCTGACTATTTTAAATTAACAGAATCAACTAAGGAAAAACTATTTACTGAATTAGATATTATTATTAAACCGGAAGAAGAAAATAAAAAAGGATTGATTTTATGTAATGAAATCAAATCAAAAGAATTGTTTTTTAACGAGCGTGTAAACAACCAATTATCACAACTCTCTTCTTTGTTAGTTGAAGATAATTTTACTTCTGTTCAAAAAAGATTGGAAAACAATGGAATGAGAAAGGGTTTTGCTTGCCTGTTTTATGGTTCACCGGGAACAGGAAAAACAGAAACTGTTTATCAATTGGCTCGCGCAACAGGCAGAGATATAATGCAAGTGGATATTTCGACAGCTAAAACCTGCTGGTATGGAGAAAGTCAAAAGTTGGTTAAAGGAATCTTTGATAAGTATAAAAAACATTTGGCTTCTTGTAAAACGGCGCCAATCTTGCTTTTCAATGAGGCTGATGGAATTTTAACCAAAAGAAAAGATGGAAATTCTTCGGTAGATCAAACTGAAAATGCTATCCAAAATATTATCCTGCAAGAAATGGAAACTTTGGAAGGAATTATGATAGCAACAACCAATCTTACTCAAAATTTAGATAGCGCTTTTGAAAGACGTTTCTTATTTAAAATCGAGTTTGAAAAGCCGGACATTGAAGCAAAAGCAAGGATCTGGCAAGCAATGCTTCCAAGTTTAACCAACTTAGAAAGTTGTGAATTAGCCAAGGAATATAATTTCAGTGGTGGACAAATAGAAAATATCATTCGCAAATACACAATCGATAGCATTCTAAACGATGAAAAACCTTCAATAGAAAAGATTCGTAGTTTTTGTAGGAATGAAAATTTGAATAATGATAATCAACATAAAAGAATAGGATATTGATATTCGGCTCAATTATGGGTAATATTCGGCTCAAAAAACATATGTTTTGAATAAAATAACTTATCTTTGTGAGCTGAAAAGATATAATGCGTTAATATGCAAGCACAAGAGTTGGTATTATTGGAACAAATTATTGTCCGCTTGACAATGAATTTCTGATTCGTGAAGCATTACAACAAATGTGTGATTTAATAAATAGTCGTGAAAATGTTTTTGAAAAAGCTTTGTTGGCATTAATATTAATATCATATATTCAGGCATTTGTCGATGGCAATAAAAGAGTTGCAAGAATTACGGCTAATGCTATTTTGATCGCTTACAAGTTTTGTCCTATTTCTTTTCGTTCTGTCGATTCTATTGATTATAAAAAAGCGATGTTATTATTTTATGAACAGAATAATATCACTGCTTTCAAACAAATTTTCATTAATCAATTCCGATTCGCTGTTGAAAATTATTTTTAACAAAAAAAACTCTCAAAAAACATACTTTTTTTCATTTCTTTTTATCCTCCGCCATTATTTGGCGTATGTTATTTATATATTTGCATAAAATTTAAATTAACCATTAATCATTAAATTTCTATTATGAACAAAAGAAAAACTTCAAAAAGCAGCACAACCAACCTTTTTAACCGTTATGTTTGGTTGGTCGATTTAATTTATAGAAGAAAGAAAATTACTTATGATGAGATAAATGAACATTGGCAACGATCAACGCATAATGAAACAGGCAATAAATTTCCAAGTAGAACTTTTGATAATCACAAACGCGCCATTGAAGAAATGTTTGATATCATTATTGAATGTGATAAGCGCGATGGTTACAGATATTACATTGAAAATGCAGATGATATGGAACGTGGTGGTGCGCGTAGCTGGCTCATCAATACTTTTGCTGTGAACAATCTAATTAACGAAAGTCATAAGATTAAGCAGCGTATTCTTTTCGAGAAGATTCCTTCGGGGCAGATGTATCTTATTCCGATTATTGAAGCGATGCGCGATAATTTGTCTCTTGAAATCACTTATCAAAACTTTCATGGTGCTCCAATGGCAACTTTCGAAATATTCCCGTATTGTGTAAAGGTTTTCAAGCAAAGATGGTACGTAGTTGCGTATAATCCTGAGAAAAAGAATATTGCCATTTATTCTCTTGATCGAATTAAGGAAATGACAACTATTAATAATCCTTATGTTATGCCGGAAGATTTTGATGGCGAAGAATTTTTCAGAGATTGTTTTGGAATTATTGCTTTTGACGATACGATTGTTGAAAACGTTATTCTGAAAGTTTGGAAAAATCAGGATAATTACATCAGGGCATTACCTTTGCATCATTCGCAGAAAGAAATTGAAAGTACTGATGAGTACAGTGTTTTCAGCTATCATATCCGTCCAACTTTTGATTTTCTGCAAGAGATTTTATCTCATGGCGACTTGGTTGAGGTTTTGGAACCGGTTTCGTTAAGGGAAGAGGTTGCGAATATTATTGCAAGTTTAACAAAAATATACTGTTGAT
>JAJDHA010000051.1 GCA_030265965.1 Odoribacter sp. OttesenSCG-928-L07 | reverse complement strand
CGTAGAGACGTTGCGCGCAACGTCTCTACAATCACCACATCATCAAACCATATTCTCCGGATTTACAACCTCATCGAATTCTTCTGCTGTTACGAAATCTAATTTTATTGCGGCTTCGCGTAAGGTTATATTTTCGTTATATGCGGTTTTCGCTATGATTGCTGCTTTTTCGTAGCCGATTTTCGGAGTTAAAGCGGTAACGAGCATTAAACTGTTATCTAAATTCTTTTGGATATTATCGTAATGCGGCTCAATTCCGGTGACACAATGTAGATTGAAGGAGGTTACCACTTCTGCAAGTAATCGCGCGGACTCAATAAAACAGAATGCCATTACAGGTTTGAAAACATTTAATTGGAAATGACCTTGACTATTTGCGAAAGCGATTGTTGCGTCGTTGCCGAAGATTTTCGCGCAAACCATTGTAACGGCTTCGCATTGTGTAGGATTCACTTTTCCTGGCATAATCGATGAACCGGGTTCATTCGATGGGATAATAATTTCGCCGATTCCACAACGTGGTCCGGATGCTTCCAAACGGATATCGTTCGCTATTTTAAACAAACTCATAGCAGCAGTTTTAATCGCTGAAGAAGCGTTAACCAACGCATCATGAATCGCTAAAGCCTCAAATTTGTTTTCCGCTACTTGAAATTGATATCCGCTGAATTTATTAATGTATTCCACTGCAATTAAATCGTATCCCGGAGGTGTATTTAATCCTGTGCCGGTTGCAGTTCCGCCGATTGCAAGCTCTGTGAGATATTCCATCGATTCTTTTAAGTAATCGATACAATGTTTTATTTGAGATGCATAAGCAGAAAATTCTTGTCCCAATGTGACCGGAGTTGCATCCATCAAATGCGTTCTGCCGGTTTTAATGATATCTGAAAACTCATCCGATTTTTGCAATAATGTTGTGTGCAATGTTACCAATGCCGGCAATGTACTTTCCGACAAAACTTTGAAACATGCTATATACATTGCTGTTGGAAAAGTATCGTTTGTCGATTGCGACTTATTGACATCATCATTTGGATGCAGAACTCTTCTTTTATCTGTAAGTTTTCCGCCGTTATTGATTTGTGCAATATTGGCGATAACTTCATTGATATTCATGTTGGTTTGTGTTCCTGAGCCCGACTGCCATACGGGCAAAGGAAACTGGTCATCATGTTCACCATCCATAATTTCGTCGCAAGCTTGCATGATAAGTTCTGCTTTTTTTTGCGACAAAACGTTAAGTTCGAGATTCGCAGCTGCAGCAGCTTTTTTGACAAGTGCGAGCGTATAAATTATTTCCGGCGGCATTAAGTATGCTGAAAATTCAAAGTTTTCGTACGCACGTTGCGTTTGTGCACCCCATAATTTGTCGGAGTCAACTTTCATTTCACCTAAGGTATCCTGTTCTATTCTAAATCTTTCCATGGCGCAAAAGTAAAGAGATTTTTAATTTTTTCCAAATTCCATTAAATAAGTTTTTATCATTTCGTTCAAATCGCCGTCCATAATAGCTTGAACATTTGATGTTTCATAACTTGTACGAAGATCTTTCACCATTTTATACGGATGCATAACGTATGAACGAATTTGCGAGCCCCATTCTATTTTTCTTTTGGCGCCTTCGATTTCGGCTTGCGCTTCTTTACGTTTTCTAAGTTCTATTTCGTAAAGTTGCGAACGTAACATCTTTATTGCCTTATCCTTATTTTGAAGCTGCGAGCGTGTTTCTTGACATTCGATAATTATTCCCGAAGGCTCGTGTTTAAGTCGAACAGCCGTTTCAACCTTGTTCACATTTTGACCGCCGGGACCACCGGAACGAAATGTATCCCATTTGATATCCGCCGGATTTATCTCTATTTCAATATTATCTTCCACAACAGGATAAACATAAACAGATGCGAAACTCGTGTGGCGACGATTATTTGAATCGAATGGCGACAAACGCACAAGTCGGTGAACGCCGTTTTCGCCTTTTAAATATCCAAAAGCATAATCGCCTTCAAATTCCATTGAAACAGAATTGATTCCTGCAACATCGCCGGCCTGATAATCCAATAATTTTACTTTGAAATTATTTCTTTCGCCCCAGCGTTGATACATTCTCATAAGCATCTCCGCCCAATCGTGACTTTCTGTTCCGCCGGCGCCGGGATTAATCGAAAGTATCGCGCTGAATTTATCACTTTCCTCGCCAAGCATATTAAGAAATTCAAGCTCTTCAACAAGTTTTAATGTTTCGTTATAAGCTTTTTCTAATTCCTCATCCGATGCTTCTCCCGCATCATTAAATTCATCAATTATAACCAGATCATCATATTTTTCAGTGGCATCATTATATTTATCCACCCAAAACTTAATATTCTTAATCTGTTTTAATAAATTCTCCGCTTCTTTCGGATCGTTCCAAAAATCTTCTCGTTGAGTTTCTTTTTCTAAATTTTGAATTGATGTAATTTTACCATCAATGTCAAAGATACCTCCTTAAGGCGTCGAGCCTTATTTTAAGGATTTTTATTTCGTCGTTTGTTATCATAAATTTTGTTGAACTTATTTATTTGTTAAACAATTGTGTTTTCACAAAGAGGCTAACAATTTGAGTTTGCAAAGTTACAATATTTTTTTTGTTAAGATTAGGGAACATTTTCGATTTTTTGCGAATAACATATATAACATTTAATAAAAAAACATGAGTTTACAATTAATTGAGACAAAGATTATCACAATTCAGAATCAACAAGTGATACTCGATAGTGATGTTGCTGAGTTGTATGGTGTTGAAACCAAACGAATTAATGAGGCGGTAAAAAATAATCCCGAAAAATTTCCCGCGGGATATATTATTACTTTAACGTCGGAAAACAAATCAGAGGTAGTCGAAATTTTCGACCACCTTGCTAATCATTGAAAGAATAGTTTTATATTGATATCAATGATTTATTAATTCATTTTCATTATTTCCGACGCTATACTTTCCGCATCAATTCCGCACAACTTATATAATTGTGAAAGGGAACCTTGCTCAATAAATCTATCGGGAATACCTAATCTTTTTACTTTGCAATCGTAATTATTATCTGAAATAAATTCAACAACGGCGGTACCAAGTCCACCAACGATTGTACCATCTTCAACAGTAATAATTTTTTTGTGATTTTTACAAATTTCGTGAAGAAGTGTTTCGTCGATTGGTTTTAAAAATTTTATATCGGCGTGAGTTGGAGTAATATTTTCTTTTTCAAGCATTTTCAAAGCTTTTATTACTTCATTACCAACATGTCCGATTGAAATAACGGCAATATCTTTACCTTGTGTTAGAATCTTACCTTTACCCGTTTCAATGAGTTCGAAATTTTCCTTTTTCCAATTTTGATTTATTCCTCGTGCGCGTGGATATCTGATTGCATACGGCAACTCTGAAAACTGAGCAGTATAAATCATATCTTGCAAGTCGTATTCATTAATTGGCGCTGCAATAATCATGTTTGGAATCGAACGCAAATAAGCGAGATCAAAATTTCCGTGATGAGTCGGACCATCTTCGCCGACTAATCCTGCTCTATCAATACAAAAAACTACAGGTAATTTTTGAAGTGCGACATCATGAATAATCTGGTCGTAACTTCTTTGAAGAAAGGTGGAATAAATTGCACAATAAGGTTTCATTCCCTTAGCGGCAAGTCCAGCGGCGAAAGTTACAGCATGTTCCTCAGCAATTCCCACATCAAAGGTTCTCTCAGGAAATTTTTCCATCATAATATTTAATGAGCAACCGGTTGGCATTGCAGCAGTAATTCCTATGATTTTATCATTTTCCTCAGCTAATTTTGTAATTGTTTCGCCGAACACATCTTGATATTTCGGCGGTAAATCCTTAGCTTCGTTCGTTGAGTTTCCTGTTTCCAAATCGAAAGTTCCGGGAGCATGAAACCTAACTTGATCTTTTTCGGCTTCCAAATAACCCTTTCCTTTCACTGTGATACAATGCAGGAGTTTCGGACCTTTAAGATTTTTCAGCTTAGTAAGTATTTCAACCAATTCAATAACATCGTGTCCATCGGTTGGTCCGAAATATCTCATTCCCAAAGACTCAAACATATTTCCTTCATCGAAGATAGAGGCTTTCACATGACTTTTCACTTGTCGCAACATTCGTCTTTGGCGACGTTTAGCTTCGTTTCCCGAGAGAATATTCCATATTTTATCACGGAAATCATTGTATGATTTCGACATTGACATGTGAAGAAAATATTCTTTTATAGCACCTACGCTTTTATCGATAGCAATTCCGTTATCATTCAAGACTACGAGGAGGTTTGCGTTAGTTGCGCCTGCGTTGTTCATTGCTTCGAAAGCCATTCCGCCGCCCATTGAGCCATCTCCGATAACAGCAATACTATGTTTTTCGTTTTCGCCATTTCGCTGAGCTGCTATTGCCATTCCGAGGGCTGCGGAGATAGAAGTAGAAGCGTGTCCGGTTCCAAAAGCATCGTATTCGCTTTCCGTCATTTTGGGAAAACCGCTTATTCCGCCGAAGGTTCTAATTGAATCAAATTCTTGTTTTCTTCCTGTAAGAATCTTATGCGGATATGCTTGATGGCCCACATCCCAAATCAGATTATCATTAGGAGTATCAAATACATAATGAATAGCGACAGTAAGTTCCACTGCGCCGAGACTTGAGCCGAGATGTCCGGCATTACATGAAATAACTTCGAGAATATATTGTCGAAGTTCTTTACATAATTCAGGCAGTTCAGCAATATTAAGTTGCTTAATATCCGAAGGATAATTTATTTTAGAAAGTATTTTGTATCTTGAATCAACCATAAATAATACAGCGAGCTATTTTTTATTTTTGAAAGCATAAGCATACATTTGCATTTGCTTAAGCATCGAAAGTAATCCGTTTGATCGTGTTGGCGACAAATATTCCTTCAAGCCAATTTCATCAATAAACGAAAGATCGGCATTAATTATTTCATCAGGAGTAGCATCTGAAAAAACCTTTATTAAAATAGCGATAATTCCTTTTGTAATAATTGCGTCACTGTCGGCGGTGAAATAAACTTTGCCATTGTTAAAATCTGCGTGGAGCCACACTTGCGACTGGCAGCCTTGTATTGTATAATTCGGAATTTTGTACTGTTCATCAATTTGGGGCAATTGCTTACCCATTTCGATGATATAATTATATTTATCAGTCCAGTCGTCAAAATAAGAAAATTCATTTACAAGCTGTTGCGCTCTTTCGTTGATAGTCATAATTTTTTCAGGTTGAAGATGCAAAGATAGTTTATTTAGTTGAAAGTTGAGAATTGAAAGTTGAAAGATTTACGGCAGAGCATACCGATAGATATTTGACTATTTTGAAGCCATTAATTGTTGCAATACATCGGCAAATAATGTTCAACTCTCAATGCCAGGTAAAGATCTTTGTATAAGTTGGCGTATCGGAATCGTCTTCGAAATATTCAAACTTTCCTGATGCAGAATTACTGTTTAATGGAGATGCCATATCCGCCGAGGATGTTACAATTTCATTATACTTTAGAGGTGTCATAATCGTTGATCCGTCAACATATTTTACATTCCATCCTGCATTTTGACGAAAACCTATTTTACCGTCGCCACTAATGTGAGTATATTTTATTTTTAAGGTTCTTCCGAAAGGTACTATTGCGGCAAAGGAACAAGTTCTATTTCCCAAATATTCTGTAATTTCTCTATATAAAAGATTATCAGTTTCATCTCCGGGCTCATAATATTCTGGATATGGAGTAGCTTCTTCAGGATATATGATTTCCTCATAAATAACTTCTGCATATTTTTCTTTAAAAATGTTTACATATTTTTCAAAATTGGGAATTATAATATTTTCAAAACCTAATTCTGCATATTTTCTTTCTAAGCAAGTTCTAACGTTTACAAAATAAATTGATGATATATTTTCTAATAATTCATCTATTAGATCTCTATTATCAATTTCGCCGTTATCTTTAAAATCCTCTTGCAAATTATTCAATAGTTGCGTAAGCATTGCATATAATTGTGGAACAATATCACTATGTCCCGAATATCTCTGAACAAAAATTGAAAAAGCTAATAATGCAGCATCATTTTCAGTATTGCCAACAATAGTTAAGTCTGAGAAGTTCTCTATTGAACTTTCGTCAACACCAAGAAAACGTAGAAATTCTTGTTGTGCCGTTAATAATGCTGTATTAAAATCCTTTCCGCTTGCCATGAGTGTTTCTATTCTTCCTTTAATAATATGAGTAAAAACATTTACATTTACAGAAGACTCCTCCTCTAAGTTGGTAATTGCTTGAAGGGTAATTTGTGATCTTGAAAGCTCATCCATAGCTTCATTATAATAATATCCCGAAGCAGTTAGAAGAACGAGATTAGATTCCAGCACCATGTTTTTAATTTCGAACGAGCCGTCATTATTAGAAGTACTTGTGATAAAAGTTTTCCCTGTTTGATTTAATGATTCATTAAGTTCATTAATTGTTATAGTTGCACCTTTAACAAAAGGGCCTTTTTGTACTTTACCTGTTAATGAATAAATTTCAGTATCCGGAGGTACAACCGGACATGCGGTTAATAATAACAATGTTGCTGCTATTAAACATAATACAAAATATTGTTTTTTCATATTCTTACAATTTTAAAATTCGTTTTTTATACATCTTACACATAATCTACGAGATAAATAAATATCAAAATCTCTATATATCTGATGATCTATACTAGCCACTCTACGAAATATAGGATACTCAATATTATCTTGTAAGTGAATCGTTGAACTCCAAAACACTTGTCGTTGTATTTCACCAGACAATCTGCACCCAATAATATTCATACCGGTAACATTCGTTGTTTCATAATTATTATTATAACTTTTCCATGTCAAGCTTCCCGCTTCCTTTATTTTTGTTGCCTCATTGGTTCCCCTATATCCAAAGACATACAATTCCTCTTCCGTTAACCCTAAATATCTTTCAAGTTCCATCCATTCTTCATCACTCGGAATATGCCATCCATTAGGACAAATGCCTTGGATAATATCTGGTAATGTGTCCGAAGCAACTTCTCTCTTTATTAAAACTTCCCATATATATGCTAATCCATTATCATCAATATTGATTGGAGGAAAGGGTGGATTAGTATCTGCGCATGGACCGTAAATGTCAGGAAAATATCCTATATTAGCACCGTTTGCATATTTATAAGAACCTAAATTCTCCCGCATCCAACACTGACTACCAATTTGTACTGTTTCGTAAACATTCCCTTCATAATCCGTTACCGTGCCACACTCACAGGGTTTACTTAAATATGTTGTGTATTGGTCGCCATTAACAGGTATTTTCTCTACTAAATTTCCATGAAAATCGGTAGAATAAACGGTTAATCGTACAGTATCCCCTTCTTTGTAGTTTAATGTCAGCAAATCGGGTTCTGTTTTTAGCAAATCTTGAGTTAATATATTGTTTGTTGAGATTGATATATTGCCGTCGCTTTGTTCTCCTGTTAATTTATAGGAAAACAATTCTTTAGCAGTTATTAATCTAAGAAAATATATTCCTTGTCGTCCAATATGAATATCAATATTATTGACATTATTAATAAGCTGTTCTTTGGTTATAGCTTTACCGCTTATATCAAATATTTGTAATCTAATATCTCCGTATTCTGCTGTATTGATACTTAACCTTGCTTTACCCGGAAGATTTGTTTCTAAATTAAAATGAGTATTATCATAACATTCTATTCCTGATAATTGACTCAGATTTATTTCGTAATTGGTGGTATTTAACTCCAAATCGGTTAACATTACACTTGTTTCGGTTGTAAGATCTTCAACTAAGATTGAATCTAAATATTGAGGCACGTTTTCAAAAAGTGCCTGAATGTAAACTACTGTTTCTTGAGAAAATATTCTTGAAGAAAATAGTAGAAAGATTAATAGGGTTGTGAGTTGTTTCATAATAAATTAGGTTTAAAATATTTAATCAACAGGAGGTATGTCAGGATTACCAACTTCTGGTAAAGAATTATCATTAAACTCATCACTAAAGTTATCGTATTTTATCCAACCCTTAGATACTGAAATATTATTTACAGGATAATCACCATGATTTATTTTTTTTTCATGTCTATGACAAAAAGTTTGCGAGTATAATAATGTATTTGTTGATGCAACTATAATAAAAAACAATGTAAGTTTCTTTATAAATATATTTTTTCTCATAATTATATTTTTTAAAAGTCATTTTTAATACATCTAACACACAAGGTACTCCATGTAAAAAGAACCCCTCTGAATATTTTATCACTCTCCTCATGTACTTTACGATAATATATATATGGATAATTGTGATTACCCCCATAATGATCTACGGTTGAAGTTACAAACCATACTTCTTTATAATTCTCTAATCTCGTACACCCCAATATCCAAAAACCGGTTTCATTGGTTGATAATGCATTATCGTCATAATTATACCAATGTAATGTACCAGGTTCTTTTAGCATAGTAGCTTCATTTGTTCCTCTAAAATTTAATGAAACTATTTCATCTTCACTCATACCTAAATATCTCTCAAGCTCCATCCACTCTTCGTCACTCGGTAAATGCCAACCATTTGGACAGATCCCTTGTATAATATCAGGCAAGGTATCTGAAACAACTGTTCTTAATAAAGCAGCACTTGCTTGATATGCTAATCCATTCTCTTCAGCACCCGGAGCATGGGCCGATTCTTTACATGAAGGCATAACAGTTGGGGGGTCTTCCGTTGCAACTCCATTGGCATACTTCCAAGATCTCAAATTCTCCCGCATCCAACACTGACTACCAATCTGAACTGTCTCATAAACATTACCCTCATAATCTGTTACCGTGCCACACTCACAGGGTTTACTTAAATATGTTGTGTATTGGTCGCCGTTAACAGGTATTTTCTCTACTAAATTTCCATGAAAATCGGTAGAATAAACGGTTAATCGTACAGTATCCCCTTCTTTGTAGTTTAATGTCAGCAAATCGGGTTCTGTTTTTAGCAAATCTTGAGTTAATATATTGTTTGTGGAGATTGATATATTGCCGTCGCTTTGTTCTCCTGTTAATTTATAGGAAAACAATTCTTTAGCAGTTATTAATCTAAGAAAATATATTCCTTGTCGTCCAATATGAATATCAATATTATTGACATTATTAATAAGCTGTTCTTTGGTTATAGCTTTACCGCTTATATCAAATATTTGTAATCTAATATCTCCGTATTCTGCTGTATTGATACTTAACCTTGCTTTACCCGGAAGATTTGTTTCTAAATTAAAATGAGTATTATCATAACATTCTATTCCTGATAATTGACTCAGATTTATTTCGTAATTGGTGGTATTTAACT
>JAJDHA010000050.1 GCA_030265965.1 Odoribacter sp. OttesenSCG-928-L07 | reverse complement strand
CCGTAGGGAATCCCGAACGGTAACACGAAAATTCCCGATACCACCCCGCACACCGTAGGTGTGCGACGAAAAAACCCTGTCAATTCTGAAAATCCTGTCATCCTGTCTATAAATCCATCATGAAACAAAACCTCAAAACATTCCTCCTAATTATTGCAATCATAATCGGCTTTCTGTTTTATGAGTTTTTCTCCCAATTTAATTGGATCACTCCCTTTTTGTTATTCCTAATGCTCTTCTTCTCCTTTTGTTCAATAAACTTAAAGGATATTAGACCAAGAAAAGAGTATTTCCTTTTAATTCTATATCAGCTCGGAGTTAGCATTGGCGTTTATTTTCTTGTTCGACAGTATGATGAGATATTAGCACAAGGAATGATGATTTGTGTGTTAGCGCCAACAGCAGTTGCTGCTATTGTCATTTCTTCCATGCTCGGCGCAAATGTTGCTTCGGTAACATCTTATAGCTTGCTAATCAACATCACAATCTCAATAGTTGCTCCAATATATTTCTCAATAATGGATGTTCCGGAAGTATTGCCGTTTTGGACATCAGTAAAAGCAATTATGGCAAAAGTATTTCCATTATTAATACTTCCATTGATTTTAGCAGTTATTACACAAAAAATCTTTTCAAAAAATAAAGACAAACTAAAGAAATTAAGCAGTCTCTCTTTTTATCTATGGATAGTTGCAGCAACAATAGTGATGGCAAATACAATGAAATTTATTTTGTCGCAAGATTCAAACAATACATTAATTATTGTTCTGCTGATAGTTTCTTCGCTTGTTATTTGTTTGTTTCAATTTATTATGGGACATTATTTCGGTAAAAGATTTAATGATGCGCAAGCATGTTCACAGTATATGGGACAAAAAAACACGATTTTAGCAATTTGGATGGCTCAAACATTTTTAAATCCGATATCTTCAATTGCGCCTGCGGCTTATGTTTTGTGGCAGAATTTTGTTAATACTTATCAGTTGTGGCGCAAAAACAAAGCCAGCTAAAAATTTCTTTTTTTACAAAAGTCATTTCATTAGTTTCACATAATTGCATAAAAAAAGGAGCTCATTTTCATAAGCTCCTCTTTTATATCATCATGAAAAGATTTATTCTGCTATCGGCATTACGCTAACATAAGATTTATTATCTCTTCTTTTACGAAATTCTACTTTACCATCGATTAATGCATATAAGGTATGATCTCTACCTAAACCTACATTTAATCCAGGGTTATGTACTGTGCCTCTTTGTCTTACGATTATATTGCCGGCTTTAACAACTTCGTTGCCATATTTTTTAACGCCAAGTCGCTTACTATGTGATTCGCGACCGTTACTTGAACTACCGGCTCCTTTCTTATGTGCCATATCTTCTGATTTTAATTTTAGTAAACAATATTTTCAATCATTATTTTGGTTAAATAGTCGCGATGACCATTTAATTTTTGATAACCTTTCCTTCTTTTCTTTTTGAAAACAAGAACTTTATCACCTTTTAAATGTTGAAGAACTTTTGCTTCAACCTTAGCGCCCTCAATATGAGGTGTACCCACTGATACCTTATCTTCGGTATCTAAAAGAAGAACTTTATCGAATTCGATTGAAGCATCTTCTTTTGCATCAAGGCGGTTGACATAAATATATCTACCTTTTTCGACCTTGAATTGCTTTCCTGCTATTTCTACGATTGCGTACATTTATAAATTATTAAATTATTTTTTCAAATTCGGACTGCAAAAGTATAATATTTTTTTGAATTAGAATGAAAAATGTAAAAATATTTTATCTTTGCCGGTGATATTTATGTATTAATTAAAATCTATTAGATTATGAAGAAGAATATTGTAAAAAGAATTTTATTTGTTGGATTAATTTTTTTCTCAACATGCACTGGAGCTTTCGCTCAAAAAACCGGACTTTCTTTACATGTTGGGGGAGCTTTTCCAACAGGAGAATTTATGACTCCTGCTTTAAATTTACAACATAGCGCTGTTGAAACCGGCAATTTATCAACAGGATTATCCGTAGGATTGAGACTTAATATTAAACTTCCATTAGGATTTAACGTTTTTGCTCATGGTGATTTTATTTGGAATGCTTACGACAAGGAGACTAAAGCATTATTTAATGCAGAAAATAGATCTGTTCCTCAGTATTATAATGTTCCCCTTTTTGTTGGTGCTCGCTATCATCTTTCTCTTTTGAAGATTGTTGGTATCTATGGCGAAGTTGGCCTCGGCGCTGATATCTTAATGAAGACTAAAGAAGAATGGGGAGATAATCTTATTAAATATAATAATTCCACATCTTTTGCTTCTGAGTATGGATTTGGTGTTACGCTTTTTAATAGAATTCAAGTAGGAGCGCATTATTACCTTCTTGGAAATCATACAATAAGTGTTAATCATGACAAAAGTTCTGCAACACTTTTACCCTCAGTTACTCCTCCTGATCATGATATGAAGGTTGGAATGTGGATTTTGAAATTGGCTGTTAATTTGTAGTTTTCGCGTCTCCGCGTGAAACCACAACCTTGTTTCCAGTGCTTTCAATCTTTCTCTTGATGTTTTCTAAACTTGTGAGCGCATCGTCTTCTGTACCTACTTTGTTGTCGTAAATCATGTACTTTTCTCGAACTTGTGTTGGTGAAAGATTTGGCATCACAACATTTGCGCCGGCTAAGATTGCCTTTTCTCTGCCAAACTCGTCAATTGAACCTAATGCTGTTGTTGATGGCAACAAGGAAGTCGGCAGTATTAATCTTAGAATGGAAATTAAGAAAATGGTTAATTCTACTGTTCCTCCGGAAAAATTAGCAAAACGTGTTTCATGATGTGGGATAAATGGACCAATTCCAACCATTTGTGGCTGAATATCATAAATGAAAATCAAATCTTCTGCCAAATTTTCTATTGTCTGATATGGAGAACCGACCATAAAACCGGTTCCAAATTGATAGCCGAGCGATTTTAAATCCAACAAACATTCCTTTCTATGTTCAGATGACATTTTTTGTGGATGTAAACATGAATAATGTTCTGGGTTTGCAGTTTCATGACGCAACAAATATCTGTCGGCGCCGGCATCTTTCAATAATTTGTAACTCTCATAACTGCGTTCACCTAATGATAGAGTTAACGCACAATCAGGATATTTTATCTTAATTGAACTTACAATATCTACCATTCTCTCATCATTAAACCAAGGGTCTTCACCACCTTGCAACACAAATGTTCTGAATCCGAGATCATAACCTAATTCACAACAACTTAGAATTTCATCTTTCGTAAGTCTGTATCTGGCAACATTCTTATTCGACGAACAAATTCCGCAATAATAACAATCGTTTTTGCAGTAGTTAGTAAATTCAATCAATCCGCGAATAAAAATATCCTTACCGTAATAATATTCTTTAACTTCTCTTGCCTTTTTAAAAAGAAAATTTGAAATTTCTGTATTATTATGTTGATCAATTAAAGCAACTAATTCTTCTTTAGATAGAATATGTTCTTTTTCAAGCTTTTCAATTAATTTAAACATAATATTACAGATAAAAATTTTGTTGCAAAGTTAATAGTTTTTTGGAATTGTTAGGCTTGTAATAGAGCGCGTGTTACTTCTCGCTTGCCTGTTGGTCCCGGATGTGATTCCACTTCAAAACCCAATGATTTCAACATTTTCTTGAAAGAGTTTTTTGCGCAATATGTAACTATAACTCCATTAGGAAACAAACAATCTCTTAGTTTAGTAAAAATTTCTTCACTCCACAATTCCGGTTGTCTGGAAGGTGAAAATGCGTCGTAATAAATTAAATCGAATTTATTATTCAATTCTATATCTTGAATTTTTTTATCGTGTTTTAATAAAATGAAATTATCATCAATTTTAATTTGTTCATTCCAAGCAACTTTATGTAAGGTTATAAAATCCTTATTGTCTTTATTTAATTGTTCAGGATAATTTAATTTTGAAACAACATCTAATTCTAAAGGAAATAATTCACAAGTATCATATTTAATATTTATTTGATTTTCTTTGGAGTAAAGATATGTTAAATAGGTATTTAAACCTGTTCCAAAACCCATTTCAAAGATATTTATCTTTTTTTTATCCTTAAAACTTTTTAATCCGAGATTAATAAATATATGTTCCGATTCATTTATGGCACCATTAACAGAATGATAGCTTTCGTCTAAATCAGGCACGAACAAAGAATTGGAATTGTCGGCGGTTTTTATTATTTCAACCTTCATTCCTATTTAGAGATTTTAAATTTGAGATTATACTCTTTGCAAATCTTTACAAAATCACGAGCATTAACTCCTGCGCCGTACATCTTAGTTTCAACATGATAGTTGCAGGTTAAATCATACAATTCAATAAAGAGCGCACAACTTCCAGGCGACTTATTCACGTATGATTGGAGATTATCAATAATTTCTTCTGTAATATCATCTATGTTAAAGAGCAGTGTAATTTTCTTCGTATATCTTTCTAATACAGAGTCGAGTAGCATAATATCCGTAAATTTAAAGACATGTTCTCCATCCTCTTTTTTCCAAAATCTGGCTGCAACATTACCTTTGATATAGAGCAAACTTCCTGGAATAATAAAAGGTGAATATTTGATATGATCTTCTGAAAACAGTACCATTTGAATACTCGAATCATAATCTTCAAGCGTAAATCTGCTGTATTCATTACCGTTTTTATCGTATCCTTTGCTAACATCTCCCACCATTGCTGCGAAAGTCAAGTTAGTCATAGGTTTCTGTCCGTCAATACAATCCTTTACCATTGACAGGTTGCAATTTGCAAAATATTGAATTGTAGTTTTATATTGGTCGAGAGGATGCCCTGAGAGATAAAATCCGATATTTTCCTTTTCGAGTTTTAATTTTTGAAGAAGTCCGAATTCTTTACATTCCGGAAATTTTATGTTGATATTTTCCTCTTGAACATCGCCGAATAAAGAGACTTGCGGAGAATTCATCCGATTTTTGTAATCATTTACGATTCGAAGAAAGGTGTCAATAAATATTTGTCCGTCTTCTTTTTCTTTATAAAGGAATTGTGCACGATGGATGTCGGGAAAACTATCGAAAGCGCCTGTCATTGCTAATGCTTCCAAGGATTTTTTATTCATTGCTTTTTGATCTACCCTTATAGCAAAATCAATAATATCATTAAATGCTCCATTAGCATTTCTTTCAGAGATAATTGATTCGACAGCAGTGCTTCCAACGCCTTTAATTCCTCCGAGACCAAAAACTATGTTTCCTTTTTTATTAACGGTAAAATTAATATAACTTTCATTAATATTCGGTCCTTGCACAATTATTCCCATTCGTTGACATTCTTCAATAAAGAATGTTATTTTTTTGATGTCTGAAAGGTTGTGAGTAAGAACTGCTGCCATATATTCTGCCGGATAATGTGCTTTTAGATAGCCGGTTTGATATCCGATAATTGAATATGCAGCCGCGTGCGACCTGTTGAAACCGTATTGAGCAAACTTTTCCATTGTGTGAAAAATCTCTTCAGCTTTTTTCTTTTCAATATTATGAGCCAAAGCGCCTTCAACAAATTCGCTTTTCATTGCTTCCATTTCCTCCTTTTTCTTTTTTCCCATTGCTCTTCTAAGCACATCTGCTCTTCCGAGAGTAAATCCTGCACAAATCTGCGCAGTTTGCATTATCTGCTCTTGATAAACCATGATTCCGTATGTTGGTTTCAAAAGTTCTTCAAGGTCGGGATGAGGATATTCGATTTTTTCTCTTCCGCGTTTTCTATCAATAAATTTTGGAATATTATCCATTGGACCGGGACGATAAAGAGCGTTCATTGCTATTAAATCTTCGATATTTTCGGGATGAAGATCCTTGAGATATTTCTGCATTCCAGGCGATTCAAATTGGAATAGTCCAATAGTACTTCCATCTTGAAAAAGTTTGAAAGTTTTTTCATCGTTAATAGGAATTATGTCAATATCAATAATATCGCCTGTGCTTAATCTAATATTTTCGATTGCATCTCTGATTATTGATAATGTTTTTAAACCGAGAAAATCCATTTTCAGCATTCCGGCAGATTCAACCTGAGAGCCTTCAAACTGTGTTACCATCATTTTTGAATCTTTGGCAGATGCTAAAGGAATATGGTTTGTAAGATCTTCAGGACCAATAATTACGCCACAAGCATGAACTCCAGTCTGGCGAATTGAACCTTCTAAGTCGATAGCATATTTAATTACTTTCTTAGTTAACTCAGGTCCGTTTTCCGAAATTTCTTTAAATTCTTTATTGACTGACAATGCTTCCGGAAGATCTTTAACTTTATCCGGAATCATTTTGCATAATCTATCAACTTCAGGAATAGGCATTTTAAATACTCTGCCAACATCTCGCAAAGCAGACTTAGAAGCCATTGAACCTATTGTAACTATTTGAGCAACGTGGTCTTCGCCATATTTATCGATAACATATTGTAAAACCTTTTCGCGACCTTCGTCATCGAAGTCAACATCAATATCAGGCATTGAAATTCTTTCCGGATTAAGGAATCTTTCAAAAAGGAGATTATATCCAATTGGGTCAACATCGGTAATACCGATTGCGTATGCAACAGCCGAGCCGGCGGCAGAACCTCTTCCGGGTCCAACCAATACTCCCATCTCACGAGTTGTGTTGATGAAATCTTGCACTATCAAAAAGTATCCGGGAAAACCCATCGACTCAATTACCGACAATTCATAATCCAATCGTTTTGTTATTGTTTCATTTAATTCTCCGTATTTTTTTGCTGCACCTTCGTAAGAAAGTTTTCTTAAATATTCCATTTCGCTCATTCCTCCTTCGATAGGGAAGACAGGCAAAACAACAGTATCTTTTTGGATAGAATATTCTTCAATTTTTTCTGCAATTTCAAGAGTATTGGCGAGTGCTTCTTCCGGAAATAGTTCAGACATTTCTTCGTAAGTTTTCAAATATTCATGTCCAGAATATCTTAGTCTGTTCGGATCATCATAATCAGAGGCAGTACTAATACATATATAAATATCGTGAGCGGTTCTATCGTCTTTTTCAATATAATGCACATCATTAGTAGCAATAAGTTTAACGTCGTGCTTTTTAGACATTTCAATTAAAGTTGCATTAACCAATTTTTGATCAGGAATACCATGATCCATTAATTCGAGATAGAAATCGTCTTTAAAAATATTTTTGAACCAGAGAATTGCTTCTTCTGCGCGCGGCAACATATTATTTCTAATAAAATAAGGAATTTCTCCTGCCAAACAAGCACTCGATACAATTAATCCTTCAGAGTATTGTTCAAGAACTTGTTTATCAATTCTTGAGTTATAATAAAAGCCTTCTTTAAATCCTATGGAATTTAATTTACAAAGGTTTCTATATCCCTTCAGATTTTTCGCAAGAAGCACACAATGGAAACCGCGTGCTCGTTCACTATCCACGCCACCCTTATCGAATCTACTATGTTCCGCAATATATGCTTCACAACCGATAATAGGTTTTATTCCTTCTTTTTTTGCTGCATTAAAAAAACTCATTGTGCCATACATATTTCCATGATCAGTAATAGCAATAGCAGGCATGTTTAAGTTTTTTGCTTTAGCAACAAGTTTTTTGATGTTAGAAAGTCCATCCAATATAGAGTATTGAGTATGAACGTGTAAGTGAACAAAATTTGACATTTAAGGGATAAATTTTAGAGTTACAAAGATAGCAATTTATTGAAAAATGTGGGTAGGGGATAGAGAAATTATTTAGCTTTTTCTAATGGTTTGTATCCCAGAAGTGATTTGCTTTTGAAAATAACATTACATTTCTACGTTTTTATTACCTTTGCGCAAATTTTTTAATATGTCAAACACCCAAATCCGAGTGCGTTTCGCACCAAGTCCAACCGGCCCGCTACATATCGGCGGCGTTAGAACTGCGCTGTATAATTACCTTTTCGCTAAAAAACATAATGGAAAATTCTTGCTCCGTATCGAAGATACCGACCAAACGCGTTTCGTTCCGGGTGCTCAAGAGTATATCATAGAATCTCTTAACTGGTGCGGAATCAAACCTGATGAAGGTGTTGGCGTAGGCGGCGAATTTGGTCCTTATATCCAGTCGGAAAGAAAAGAGATTTATCAAGTTTATGTTGATGAATTGCTGAAAAAAGGAAATGCTTACATCGCTTTTGATACGGCTGAGGAATTGGAGGAAATAAGAGAAAGATTACAAAAAGAAAATAATGAGACTTTCCTCTACGGTAGTAAATATAGAATGGAGATGAAAAATTCTCTAAGCATGCCAGGTCACGTTGTTAATGAATGGTTGTCTGGAGGAAAACCTTATGTCGTCAGATTTTTGATGCCTGAAAATGAAGATTTGGTCTTGCACGATTTAATTCGTGGAGAGGTGAAAGTTAATACTTCAACTTTGGATGATAAGGTGCTTTTTAAATCGGATGGAATGCCGACTTATCATCTTGCAAATATCGTTGATGACCACCTGATGAAAATTAGTCACGTAATTCGTGGCGAGGAGTGGTTGCCTTCGATGCCGCTACATATCATACTTTACAGAGCTTTTGAATGGGAAGCTCCGCAATTTGCACATCTTCCATTGCTGTTAAAACCTGATGGCAACGGAAAACTTAGCAAAAGAGATGGTGATAGACTCGGATTTCCAGTATTTCCACTCCGCTGGCCCTTAAATCCTACTGAAGAAGAAATTGCTTCGGGTTATAGAGAAAGTGGCTATTATCCTGATGCTTTTATTAATATGCTCGCGCTCTTGGGCTGGAATCCCGGTACTGAACAAGAAATCTTCTCATTGCAAGAACTTGTTGATGCTTTTTCTTTGGATAGAGTAAGTAAATCTGGTGCGAAGTTTAATCCTGATAAAGCAAAATGGTTTAATCATCAATATCTGATTAATAAATCTAATGAAGAGTTGGCAGCAGAATCAATTCCTTATCTTCACGGTTTCGAAAATAAATTTGATAAAGAAACACTGGAAAGAGTTTGTGGACTTATCAAAGAGAGATTAAGTTTTATCAAAGATATTTGGGAACAAGTTTCTTTCTTCTTCGAAGCACCGGCAGAATACGATGAGAAAATCGTTCAAAAACGTTGGAAAGAAAATACTGCTGATGAATTGAAAGTTTTAATTACTATTTTGGAAGGAATAAATAATTTCTCTGCAGAAGAATGCGAAGCCAAAGTAAAAGAATGGATTACCAACAATGAAATTAATCCGGGCAATATGTTTAATGTGTTGAGATTGTGTTTGGTTGGAGCCGGCAAAGGTCCGGGCGTATTTGATATCATGGAAATTATTGGCAAGGAAGAAAGTATCTCTCGGATTGAAAGAGCGGCGGAGAAGATTATTCCGGTATAGATGTAATTGCTTTTTGATTGGGTTGTTCTGATAGACGGAATGACAGGATTTTCATAATTAACAGAATTTTTTCGTCGCACACCTACGGCGTGCGGGGTGATACTGGGATTTT
>JAJDHA010000005.1 GCA_030265965.1 Odoribacter sp. OttesenSCG-928-L07 | reverse complement strand
AAAAAAATCTTTCTGTGATTATCAGTCGCATCTGTGTCATCTGTGTGCGATTTTTATCTTTTGAGACAGCCTCTTTCAAATATTAGCTTAAATGATTATTTCGTTATTACAAGTTTTTGTGTAGAAACATCACCTGATTTTGTTGTTATTTGTAGATGATATAAGCCAGAATTGAGATTATTAGTGTTAATCTTGATAATGTTATTTTTACTATCAACGATCTTTACAAATTGTCCGAGATTATTATAAATTCGCACAGATTCAACATCTTTACCTTCGACATAAACATAATCATTAGCTGGATTTGGATAAACTTTAATCATATTATCATACCCTTGTAATCCAACATAAATAACTTCTATTGTTTTTTCTATAGGAATAGATACAAAGTTATCAATTACTGCAGATACTCCATAAGTATGTAATCCTTCCGGAACATTTTCGTGAGTATAATTTGTTGCAGTAATGCCTTCTTCGATAACTTCTCCATTAAAGAAAACAATAAAACTGTTTGCACCTTTTGCTGCATCAACCCAACTTACATTAACTGATGTTTCATCTTGTTCTAAATTTATTTCTTGTGGTTTTTCAGCAATTTCTTCTTGTTCAACTAAAAAATTACTATTGAAAATATATTTACTAGAATATTCTTGAATAAAAACATGGACTTCTAAATCATCATATTCTTCAACATTAGTAGAAGACATATCGTAAGAAAAATTAAAGATTTGGGTTTCACCATCAAGCATACTTATTGTTGTTCCTTCAGCATTAGGTAAAAATTTCATCATCACATGTATAAATTCTGTTTCGCCATTACTACCGACATTCTGTGTTGTTTTCTTTTCATTAACAACAACATATAAACGAGCTTCCGGCATATCAATATATGTGTCAACCCTAACACTAACATTAATTGTTGTTCCTTCCATAACAAAACCGCCGGAAAGATCTACAAAAGCAGGTTGAGCCAACGCTAAATCAAAGTTTGTTTGATTAACACCGGCAATTTCTTTTCCATTAAAATAAATTTGAGGTACCGCATTAACACCATAATATGATCTTCTTACTCCGCCTTCTTCTGTATAATATGGATCTCCGCTTCCAGGCCAACTCATCTGATATTTACTTATTCCATATTTATCAGGATTGTTTGCTAATAAAGATTTCATTTGAGCATTAGGACTTACACAAGGACCACAAGTAGAACTTGTAAAATGTTCAATGCAAACTCTACGATCAGTAGCTTGAGAAGCAGAAAAGAAATCTTTTTCTAATACATTATTAGTAATATCATTATCAACATTTCCATTAACTTTTAAAATCTCTATTTTTAAGATATAACTGCCGGGAACAATGTTAGCAACTTCTGTAAAGGAAAGGGTTTTAGAATTTAATGTTTCTAAATCTAATGATGAGAATGTTTCAACAACAGCAGGGGCGTCATTAAATTGATAACTTGCTTCAATTGAGTTAATAGTATTTTTTCCTATATTATTAAAAGTGAAGTCAACTGTATGTTCACCTGCAGGATTATATATGTCATTATTTATTGTAGATATAGCTGCATCTACATCATCTCTGCTATATAAAACAAAATTATCAAAATACCAGTTATTAATATTATAAACATTTCCTTGATAGAATAAGCAAAACTGAAATGTTGCAGAACCAACATCGTCGGTATCAATCAACTCCATAATTTTACCACCTCCGGTTACAGAAAAGTTCTTTTGAAAAGCAAGGTTCCATGTTGTTCCGCCATCACTTGTGGTTTCGACTCCAATAGCACTAGACCCAGAATAGTTATCCAAAAAATGAATAAATTCGAAAATTAAATCATCAACATCGGTTAAATCAATTACCGGAGATATGAAACGAGTTTTTCCATTAAATTGAGGACTCCAATAAAGTTTTAATTCTCGTGGTTCACCACCGGCATTAACTGAGTTTGACACAGACCAGTTACTTGCCTGAGTATCAAAAGTCCAGCCCGTTGGAATGCTTGTTCCATTAAATGATTCAGAAAGATGTACTGTAGATTTTTGTCCAATCAAAGATAAAGACACAACCAACAGAAAACAAAAAGTAAAGATTTTTTTCATAATAAAAAAGTTTTAGTTATACAAATTATTGAACACAACTGCAAATGTAAACATTTTTATTATTAAATAAAAATTTTGTTAAAAAATTATTATTTAGTTTTCTTTAAATTATGTTTTTATTTATTTCAAATCTATTTTATACTTTTGCAGCTAAAATGTCACGCGTCACACGTCACTTGTCACACGTCACTTGTCACGCGTCACATGTCACAAAACCAAAATAATATCATTAAAAGTTACTATGTATAAACGAGTGTTGAAGTTGTTAATAATATTATTATTGATATTTCAATCGGGATTTTTAACGGCACAAAATGCAATTCATGCATTTGAAAATTATAATAAAGGAGTCAGTTTTTTCAAAATATATGAATATGATTCTGCAATATATTATTTCAATGAAGCTGTATTATTAAAACCTGATTTGGGTAGGGCTTATTATAATATGGCTGTATCATATTATAACCAAGAGGAATATGTAAACAGTATTAAGGTAATTAACAAGTATCTTGAAGATAATTCAACGAATAAAGCTTATTTTTTGAAAGCGCGATCTTTTCATCTATTAAACAATATTGATTCGGCTTTATATTATTATGAAAAAGCTATTGTTGCCGGAAAAAATCTGCCTGAAGCTTATTTTTATAAAGGAGTTATTCTATATGAAACTGGCGATTACACCGCTTCTTTACTCTTCTTTACAGAAGCAATTGATATTGATAACAAAAAGGGGAAATATTATTATAACAGAGCCTTAACTTATGAAAAGCTTGAAGTTTATGATAAGGCAATTGATGATTATCTTATGGCATTAGAGTTTTTTCAAGATGATGTGGAAATACTAAGCGATTTAGGTTATTGTTATTTTAAAAATAATAATAGTAAAGATGCTATAAAATATTTAAGAAAAGCGTTGGAAGTTGATCCTGAGTATATTCCTGCAAATAATAATTTAGGCTTAGTATATTTGGGTTTGAATAATTATAATGAAGCAATCTCGTATTTTTCATTAGCCTTGAGTATTAGCGAAAATAATCTTATTCTTTTAAACAATAGAGGAATTACTTATTATAAAATGGAACAGTTTGATAAGGCTCTTAAAGATTTGAATTATATATTAAGCGTTAATGAAAAAGATAAAATAGCTTATTTTAATAGAGGAAATGTTAAAGAAAACCTTTTAAACTTGCAAGGTGCTTGTGAGGACTGGAATAAAGCACTCTATTATGGTGTGGATGAAAACATTATCCCTCTAAATCTTTGTAAATAAATGAAAAAACTTTTTTTAATATTAGTTGTAGTTTTTTGCGCATTATTCTCTTGGGCACAAAATGTTGAATTTGATGCGCAAAACTTTCCCGATAAAAAGGTAAGGAAGGAAGCTTTACAACTTATTAAAAAAGGAGACAAATGTTTTTATGCTAAAACACCCGACTATAACGAAGCGCTAAATTATTATTCAAAAGTTTACGAAATTAATCCCAAAAATGCTGAGTTAAATTATAAGATGGGGAAATGTATTTTAAGTAAAAATAAAAAAGACGGATTAAAATATTTTTCATCTGCAAATCTTCTATTTAAAGATTCCAAATCAAACTTAAATTTAATTCAAGAAAACATGTTGTTGTACGCCAAGTCATTACAGTACAATTATAAATTTGATTCAGCAGCGGTAATGTATAATAATTGGATTCTTCTGATTAAAAATAATAAAGTACATAAACATGAAGATTTGGAACTTATTGAAAATTTTATCAAACAATGTGCTTCCGGTGATAGTTTGATGAAAACTCCAACGCGATACGTTGTTAATAAACTTGGGAAGTCAATTAATAGTGAATATGATGATTTTGCTCCGGTTGTTTATTTTGATACTTTAGCGTTTAATTCAATACGACCGACACCAAAATCTAAAGCGAAGAAAGATAAAACTATTAGCAATGTTTATGCAAGTATAAGACGTGATGAAAACCATTTTTCTGACGCAAGATATCTTGGAGAACCTTTTTCAACATCAAAAAATGAAATTATTACTGATATTTCCTCCAATGGAAAATATGCTTTGATTTCTCGTGAAGGTGATATTTACTATTCTGTACACGGAAGCGACGGAAAATGGTCAAAGATGACTTATGTTGAAGGTGAGCTTAACACTGATTATGACGAGAGATATGCTTGTTTTTCTAAAGACATGCAATACATTTACTTTTCAAGCGATAGTCCAAACGGATATGGTGGTTATGATATTTATCGTTCTGATTTAATCTTTACACGTAGCGGAGAACTTCGTTGTACCAACAAAAGAAATCTTGGCGAAAATATCAACTCAAAATTTGATGAAATATCAGTTTCTTTCTCGAACTTCGATAATAATATGTATGTTTCTTCCAATTGCGACAAAGCAATGGGAGGGTTTGATATTTTTAAATCATATCCCGAATCAAATAGTTGGTCGCCATTAATTAATATGGGATATCCTCTAAATAGTACAGACGATGATATGTATTTTGTAAGATCAAACAATAGTTCAACCGGATATTTTACAAAATCGGATGAACATTACGGCACAAACATCTATTCGGTTGATATTATTGATGTTGAAAACATAGTTCTTACGCGAGAATTTGACAATAAACTTCGCCAAACATCATCTATAGAAGATAATTTGGTTTTTGGTTTTGAGGATGAGATAAAGATCAGTTCATACGTTATGTGTATGGTTAAAGGATTTATTAGAGATGCGGAAGATTTTTCGCCTTTAGCATTAAGGGTGGATGTTATTGACAATAAAACTCTTAATGTTGTTGCATCTTTTGAGACAAATCCGTCAAATGGGATGTATTCTATTTCTTTACCTTCAGGGGTCAGTTACGGATTAATGTTAAAAGATAGTATTTATTTATTTTGCCCTCAAGAAATTACAATTCCCGGAACTTCTGTTTATAAAATTATTGAAGAAGACATATACATTCCAAAAACAACATCAGAAAGGGTTATAATGTTGGAAAATATTTCTTTTGTAAGAAACTCAGATATATTTAATAATGAAAAATCTCAAGGAGAATTATTCAGAATATATAGATTATTAAGTGAGAATAAAGATTTAAAAGTAGAGTTTTTCGGAAGATTTTCCCACACATCAAAGATTTTAGCTTATTTAGTTCGCAATAAAATAGATCAAGAAAGAATTACCATAAACCCGCCTTCACAAGGCATGAGAAACAACGTTACAGTAAGATTTTTTAAATAATTATAAAAAAATCAATAAAATAAGTCTCTTAGGAGAAAAAAAATAATACCTTTGCCGAGATTTATTAATTTATTTTTATAAAATGAACATTTTTATTGGAAGCTTGCCTTACAAAGTTAAGGACGGCGATTTAAGACAACTCTTCGAAGAGTATGGAGAAGTAAGCTCAGCAAAAGTTATTACAGACAGGGACACAGGAAGAAGCAAAGGCTTCGGTTTTGTTGAAATGCCTGATGATGAACAAGGTCAAAGAGCAATCAACGAACTAAACGGCGCTGAAATTCAAGGTCGTAACGTAGTTGTTAACCAAGCTAATGAAAGAGTAGAGAGAAGTAATAATAGATATGGTAACAGAAAACAGTATTAAGATATAGTATTCGTTAAGTATTATTACTAAAAAAGCCGCCTTATTTTATAAAGCGGCTTTTTCTTTTTTATTATCGACAATACACGCAACTGTTGCATCTCCGGTAACATTTACCACTGTCCTCAGCATATCCAAAGGTCTGTCGATTCCTAAGATTAATGCTAATCCTTCGGCGGGAATACCAACGGAGTTAAGAACCATCATAAGAATAACAACACTTCCTCCGGGAATACCGGGAGTTCCGATTGAAGAAATGACTGTTGTGATACAAATTACAAAAATCTGAGTAAGACTCAATTCCAAACCCATGATTTGTGCTAAAAATACCGCAGCAATAATTTGATAACAACTTGTTCCGTCCATGTTTATTGTAACACCTACAGGCAAAACAAAGGATGATGTTTCTTTTGAAATATCTAATTCATCCTCAACTTGTCGCATTGTTACAGGTAATGTTGCAGCACTCGAACTCGTAGAAAAAGCTAATACTTGAGCGGGAAGCATAGCTTTGAAAAATTTCTTTATTTTCTTTTTTGTGAATAGTTTTAATAATAATGGATAAAACAAAAGTATTAAAATAAAAAGAGAAATTATTACGGTAAAAGCATACATTCCAAGAGATGCAAATAATCCTACATCTCCTGAAAAATCTATTATTAAACCTAACATTAAGGCTAAGACGCCGATTGGAGCAAACGACATGATTATATCTATGATTTTCAGAATGATGTCGTTTGCTTCATCAACAAATTTCATTACTGTTTTTGTTTTTTCTTTTCCAATAATAACTATTGCCACACCAAAAATTATTGCCACGAAAATTACTTGCAACATATTTGTATTGCTTCCGAAAGCGGCAAAAATGTTTTCAGGAACAATATCAACGATAAACTGCATCGGCGACATTTCTGTTTGTACAGCATTAATATTATTTGTATTTTCGGAATAATAACTTAAAAGCTCTTCCGATTTGTCTTGAGGAAAAAATCTTCCCGGTTTTATTGAAGAAACCATAATAAAACCGAATACTACTGCAATAATGGTTGTTGCAAGATATAACGCCAAGGTTTTTAATCCTAAAGTTGATAAGTTTCGAATATTATGTAAACTTCCTATTCCTTTTATTAATGAAATAAAGACAAGGGGAACCGCGATAAGTTTAAGCAGGCGAATAAAAATTGTTCCTAATGGGACAATCCATTCGGTACAAAACTTATCAAAATTCAACCATATTGCAATTAGTCCTAGGGTAATTCCCAAAACCATTCCAAAAAGTATTTTTACGAAAAGTGGTGGTTTTTTTAAACCTTTCATCTATTATAATTTTAATGAAAACCAATTTTTCTTCTTGCGTGACCTTTATAATCAGCGCCTTTCCAAGTAAAACTTTTTACATCTTCTGCAATAACAACACCTTTTTTATCAGAGTTATCTTTACTTTCTCTCAATTGAGTAATTCTAATAATTGATTGAGCGAGCATTGCCATAGTTCGTGCATTTGCATAACCCAAATCTTTTTCTTCACATAAGCAAGAAATATAATTCTCTAACTGCTGTTCTGATTCAGTATCAAGAGTATAATCTTCTTTCTGCAACAATATTTTTAAAATGCTTATCAATTCATCTTTATTATAATCTTCAAAAAATAAAATATAATCGAAAGTCTGGATGCCATTGTTAAGTAAACTGTTTACCATTCCTTGACTAACTTCATTTTCGGTAATGATTAATGCCATTGTTTCAGCAGATTCGGCTGTAAGAAGAGATAACTTATGTCTTAATCTTTCCGAATCAAAGAAATTATCTCTGTTTTTGAACATTGGAGCATCACCATCAATAAATAGTAATCCGTTTTCAGCTTTTTTGATAGCATTTTTTAATATTTCTTCAACTTGATAATCGGGAGTACTGTAAATTTGTTCAGCTTTTAATTCAACAACATGACCTTTTTTAAGCAAGTGCATTCCTTTGAAAATTTCGGCAATTATCTTTGCTACAGCGCTTTTCCCCGTGCCTGTATTTCCTGCAAAAGTCCAATTGTATTTTAGATTATAAAAAATATCTTTTCCTTGTTCATTTTGATAACGAGCAATTTTAACGAAATCGTGAATATTTGCTTTAATTTGCTCCATTGCGACTAAAGAATCCAATTGTTTCAGAGCATTAGCAATAACTTCTTCATTGAAATTACGCATATCTTTGAATGATGCTATCTCGCTGACAGAAATCGGGATATCTTCCGGTAAAATTGTACAAAGCATGTCTTTATCTTTAAAGGCATCATCTCCCATTTTCATAAGCCGACGACTCATATTAGGAATTATCTGAGTAGAAACCAATCTTACAATAAATCGAGCGTTTCCGAAATGTTCATCACGGTTAGAATACGCTTTGTTAATGCTCGCTCTCATTGCTTGTTTTGCTTCTTCCGACAGAGTATAACCGCTTCGTTTTGTGTATGATTCTCCAATTTGCATTAACTCATCTGCGGTATAATCTTCAAAATGGAAAGTATAAGGAAATCTTGATTTTAATCCGGGGTTGCTGCTAAGCATAGCATCCATTTCTTTAGGATAACCCGCAAGAACGACAATCATATCTATCTCATCCTGAGATAAAACAGTCAAAAGAGATTCAATGACACGATTTCCGTAATCTTGATTTGTGCCTTTTTCATCGCCAACAAAAAGATTGTATGCTTCGTCAATAAAGAGTACATTTCCTCTTGCATTTTGCAACACAGCTTTCATATTAGATTCAGTATCGCCAATGAATTTTCCGACCAAATTAGTACGTTCGGTTTTAATAACATCACCGTTTGAAAGAATACCCATTGAAGCGTAAATTTTTCCGATAAGATTAGCAACGGTTGTTTTTCCTGTCCCTGGATTTCCTGTAAACACCATGTGAAGCGGCGGAATAGATGTATGTATTCCCATTGAAGAACGCGCTCTTACAAATTTCACAAAGTTCAAATGATCTTCAATTTGTTTTTTCAAATCATTTAATCCCGTCATTTCATTAAGCTTCTCCATTGACTTTTCGTAGCCTTCAATTTCTAAAACAGGAATGTCGCATCTTTCTATTGTTGAATATGTTGTAATATCAGCATCAGGAATTTTGAGAACTCTATCAGCAAGAGCAGGCACAATTTCTTTTTCTAAAAGATTTAAAATAAATCTTCCGTTTTCGAAACTCTCATCACGAATGCTATATTGACGTTTAATGTGCAAATGTAAAGCTTCTTTTGCTTCATCTGTAAAGGTGTATTTATTGTTTGTGCAATATAAATCAGATATTTGCATCAACTCATCAATATTAAAATCGTGGAAGTTATATACGTTTGGGATTCGAGATCTAAGTCCGGGATTTGAGTTTAACAATTCTGACATTGGTCCCGGATAACCGGCAAGAATCAACATCCAATCTCTATTGTTTTCATCCGAAAGAGCTGTCATTAAAGTTTCGAGAACGCGAGGTCCCGGGTCTTTAGGGTCGTGGCGAGTAAAAAGATTATTTGCTTCATCGATAACGAGAACACCGCCTTTTGCTTTTTCCAAAGCTTTGAGAGTGCGTTCGTTTTCAGAACCGTAAAATTGTCCTATTAGAGTACTCCTTTCTTCGAAAACAACGTGTCCGCTACTCAGCAATCCAAGATCTTTGAAAGCAGCGCCAATCAGATGTGCTACTGTTGTTTTCCCTGTTCCGGGATTTCCAACGAAAGCTGCATGAAGCGGAAAACTTTTTGTCGGTAAACCAAGAGCTTGACGATTTCTATTATATTTTACTCTGTCGCTATATTTGCGTAAAGTATCTTTTACTTCTGTCAATCCGACCAAAGCATTAATTTGTTCAAATGCGTTGGCATTTTTATCTGCAGTAACCACAATACTTCCTGCAGAACGTTTTTCGGTAAAGACCATATCTTTATTATACAGACTTTCTAAGTCGATATCGCCGATTTCAAAAGAAGCAACAAGCATTTTTTCGTTAAGAAAATCTATTTCAACTTTATAACTACCTTTTTCCAAAGTGTAATCTTCACCGATATTGTCGATTATGCTTATAAAATTATTGTCTTCATCTTCGTCGGTTAAACATACTTCAGCTTTATTCGACATTTTTTGAATAATTCTTCCGGTTGAATCATAAACTTTGACAAAAAGTTCGTATTTCCAGTCATGTTCCAATTTACTACTACCGACAAAAACTAAAGATATGCTGTCTAAATCTGCAATGTTAAAACAACTTTGAGAGTTTACTTTTGATATATCAAGTTCTTCCTCGATTAATTTTTTATAAAGTCCGAACACTTCAAATTCAACACATTGCATATAACTTTCCGGCAAATTAACCACATCGAATTTAGCGTGAGTCAATGCATTATTAATCCCTTTAATTTGATCTCTGGTTTCAAATATTCCGATAGCGTACTCACCTTGTGGAAGAGGAAGATCGGTAATTACATCAGCAACTTCAAAATAAGTTGAGTTATAGACAGACCAGGAAAATTTTTGTACATAAAGAAATTCATAATTATTATCTAAAATATTAAACAATCGTACTTCATAGTTTCCTTCACTGAAGCCGTGTTCAGGCGAGGGGTCAATAATTTTTACAAGAAAATGAAGATGTTTGCCTTCACTTTCTCTGAAAACGCTTCTAATATAATTTTCAGGATTATCCGATTTTGCGGTTATTTGATTGTAATCTACATTTATTGATAGAAAATTGATATTTTTCTCACTCATATTTAATAGGTAGAGTTAATTAATATTATAAGTGGCAAATATAACATAAACTAATCGAAGTTACATGTCGTTTTTGAACAATTTTACTTCTTTTATTAATTATATTTAACGTAGGGAAATAATATTAATTTGATAAAATAATGATTTAAAGTAGAGTAATAAGTTTTCAAAAAATCAATTAAAAAAAAGAGACTGTCTCAAAAACAAGACAGTCTCGTGATCATGAAAAGAATTAAATTAATGTTTAATAAATTTCTGCACAGAACTTCCAATTTTTACAAAATAGATTCCTGATGCAAAGTATGAAACATTTATATTAGTAACATTACCTGTTAAATGATATTTTCCAACTATATTTCCCGACAAATTATATATCTCTGCGGTTGGATTATCAGTTTTTTCAACTTTAATATTTATCATATCACATGTAGGATTAGGATAAATTGTAAATAAAGTTTTGTTATAGTTTTCTATTCCGATAAAATTAGTAATAATTTGTAACATTTCGGAAGCAACAGATTCTTGTCCTGCTTTATCAACAGTTGTAACAGTAACATTATACGTTGTTAAATCATCGACCAGATAGACCACTTGATTTGCATCTATTGGTAATACATCTTCGTCGCCGGTATTAGTATTAATGATTTTTACATTAAAATAGTCTAAATCATTAATATTTGGAATATCCCAAGAAATGGCAACAAACTCCGGCGAGTTAGAATATCCTGAAATATATGTAAGGTTTTCGGGTGCCGGTGGAACCTCATCTATTGCGTTGAAATTCATAATTCCGTATCCTGTTGGAACAAAAGTTTCAGGGTTATCGAAAGGCCATTGGCCATCTTGATTTCCGAAGGCGCCATCACGAACATAAATGTAAGCTTTACTTTTTCCGGTATTTCCCGGAGTAATATCGTGATCATTTGGTCCGATTGGAAGAACGAATTCAGCCACAACATGTCCGGTTGCATCAGAAGCAGCAACATCGCAGGTTAAAGTATATGTTGTTCCTGTTCCGCCAGTGTTGTAAATAGGTCTGTATTGAACACTATAATTTCCTCCCGGTCCATAATTTATCCAATAATTTCCTTCTGACTCATCTCCTGATTCTTCGTAAACTCCGTTAAAATTATCATCAATATAGAAAGCTGTTCTATCTCCTGAACTTAATTGATTATCATTATAATTTTCCACAGCGACATATAAATCACCACCAAGCATTTTCATATATATAAACACACTACCAACCGGTTGATAAGTTCCATCGCTACCAAGAAAATCCGATGCATCAAACATAAATGCGTCATCCCATTCTCCATCAGAGATTACACCATCAATAGATGGGATTAAGCTTGTTTCATAAATATCAATTTCCTTTGTAATAAAAATTGTTGACGCATAACCTAAAACTGTATTAGAGAAAGGACTTTCCAGATCTGAAGAAATAATAGCTGTAACTGCGTAATAATAGTCTATTGTCGGCAATGCATTATCATCAGAAAAACCTGCATCTTCTGGTCCTATTGTAGCATAGATTTCTGTAAAAGGTGCATCTGGATTAAGTTTTCTATAAATATTATATCCGATATTTTTTGCTTCGTACTCGTTCCAGGTGAGAATAACAGATTTATCCGCACCTTGTGTAGCAAACAAATTTTTAACAGCTTGACCGGCAGCTTCCAAATCAATATTTACTTCGGTTGTTGCCCCTCCGGTAATTTCAATATTTTCAATAGTTTGCGAATAGTAACCTTGTTTAGTTGCAGTAAGAGAATATGTTCCTGCAGGAATATATTTCACATCGAAATCGCCTGCATAATTAGAATATGCGTAATAATCGTCAATACCTTCCAATGTTAATAATACATAACTATTATCATCAGCGCCGATTAAGTTTGCGACACCGCTGATATTGCCATAACTCGAAGGAACAGGTTTAAAGAAATATGCATTTCCGCCCCAACCCATTTCACGAGCATGAACACCTTTACCAGCAGCAACACCTCTTGAACCGTCTGAAGCTATGTTAACACTGCTAAGAGAACCGGAAGTTCCAAGAGTTGCAAGAGGAACTGAACTTTCTTTACGAAAAACATATAAATCAGGAGCAGAATGATCCATTGGACCATATGTTGCACAAGCTATTAAGCTTCCATCATCGGTTATAGAGATACAGTCAACTTCATCTCCAAAATCATGGAATGACCAAAGCGGCACTCCTGAATAATTATTGAAAACAAATAATGACCCCATGTAGCCGGTACTTGTAAAACCAAGAGTTCCGAAAGCAATAGTTGAACCATCGGCAGAAATTGCAATACCACATCCCCAAGTAGAACTTGAGCTCGAATGTTGTAATGAAGCCTGCCATTGTTGTTCATAAACTCCGTCAACTTTTTTGTAAAGAGTTCCTTTGCCGCTAAAATCTGCCAAAGCCAAATATTCTCCATTAGCGCTAAATGCAGGAGTTTGAGTGGGAGAATTGTTGTAATAATATAATTCTTGAGTTACATTTCCATTTACAGGATTAACAATCAAAGCTTTTGTTCCGGGTTGGGCAAGACAAACAACTACTTGAGAATGATCTTCAGAGACATTAATACCAACAACACTTGCTTCCGCTTCCAAAGTCCATGTTGGCGTTTGAGAATCAACTAAATGAGAATAAACCTTGTTGCTTCCATCAGCATAATAAAAACCAGAGCCATCGGGATATGCTGCCGCAAAAGATACTCCATCCGATACTGTTTTTTGCCAAAGAACACCTCCATCTTCCGGATCCAAAACATAAATTTCTGTTCCATCAGCAACAATATACAAACTTCCATCTTTGTTTGAAAAGGATTTTGTAAAATCATAAGTTGTAGGAAATTCCCAAATAGCAGAATTTGTATTACCATATTGTGCAACTCGATTATCATTCAAAGACCAATTAACGAAACTTTTCTCAGTATCTTTTGAATAATAAACATGTTCGCCTATAGCGTATTCTTCAGACATTGACCAAATTACTTCTACATTTTCAGTAATAGTATTTGAATTTTTATTAGATGGCAATTCATCTAAATACTTCATTTTGAAAGACACTCCATTATCATTAGTAATGAGTTGGGTAGCGGCATATTTCTGAGAATATGCATTAGTAGAGAAAACTACTAAAATTAATAAAACCAAAAAAGTACAAAATTTCTTCATAAAAACAGTAATTTAAATTAATAATTTATCTTTTGTTTTAACACATAATTACATTATGGTTAATTGTTTATGTCTTTATAAAGCCCTTTTTTTATATTAATTCGTATTATTCGCCAAATTTAAAAAACATTTATATAACAAACAAATCTTTTGTCAGATTTTTTATTTTTAACTTTTAAATGCGTTTTCTACTTATTTGATTATTCTAATATCAATACTTTTTATGATATAAATAAAAACAATTTCAATTATCATCAAAAAATCATATATTTGCACAGAAATTTATTAGTAACTCCAGATTTGTTTATTTCCTTAAAAACAGCGAGTTGCATTTAATATTAAAATAAACGATTAAAATTATTTTCAGATGAAATTACCTTATGCAGAATCTTACAAGATTAAGATGGTTGAGCCGATTAAGCTTAGTACGCTTGAAGAAAGAAAAAAATGGATAAAAGAGGCTCATTACAATGTTTTTCAATTAAAAGCAGAACAAGTTTATATCGATTTAATTACCGATTCAGGAACGGGCGCAATGAGCGACCGCCAATGGTCTGCTATGATGCTTGGCGACGAAAGTTATGCCGGCGCAACATCTTTCTTTAAAATGAAAGATATGATCTCAAACATTACTGGCTTTAAATATGTTATACCTACACATCAAGGAAGAGCTGCAGAAAATGTTTTGTTTTCATGCTTAATAAAAGAAGGCGATTGCATTCCCGGAAATTCGCATTTTGACACAACTAAAGGCCATATTGAATCTCGTAAAGCTTTTGCTATTGACTTAACTATTGACGAAGCTAAAAATACACAGTTAGAAGTTCCTTTCAAAGGTAATGTCGATGTCAACAAATTGGAAAAATATCTTTCCGAAAACGCTGATAAAGTGCCTTTTGTAATTGTTACAATTACAAACAATACGGCTGGCGGACAACCTGTTTCTATGGAAAACATGCGCGAAGTTCATAAAATCGCTAAAAAATATAATAAACCTCTTCTTTTCGACTCTGCTCGTTTTGCTGAAAATGCTTATTTCATCAAAGTTAGAGAAAAAGGTTACGAAAATAAAACTATCAAAGAAATTTGCCGCGAAATGTTCTCTTTTGCAGATGGAATGACCATGAGCGCTAAGAAAGATGCTATTGTTAATATGGGTGGCTTCATTGCTACTAATATGGAAGAATGGTACGAAGCAGCAAAACTCAAAACTATTGTTTTTGAAGGATATGTTACATACGGCGGAATGAGCGGAAGAGATATGAATGCTCTTGCTGTAGGATTAGACGAAAATACTGAATTTGAAAATCTTGAAACGCGTATCAAACAAGTTGAATATCTTGCTCAAAGACTTGATGAGTTTGGTATTCCTTATCAAAGACCTGCCGGCGGTCACGCTATTTTCGTTGATGCACCGAAAGTTCTTACACATGTTCCTAAAGAAGAATTTCCTGCACAAACATTAACTGTTGAACTATATCTTGAAGCTGGAATTCGCGGTTGTGAAATAGGTTATCTATTAGCCGACAGAGATCCTGTTACTCGTGAAAATCGTTTCAACGGTCTTGACTTGTTAAGATTAGCAATTCCTCGCAGAGTTTATACAAACAATCATATGGATGTGGTTGCAGTAGCTCTCAAAAATGTTTACGACAGAAGGGAAACCATCACAAGAGGAGTAAACATTACTTGGGAAGCAGAACTTATGAGACACTTCACTGTTAAATTAGAACCTGCTAAATAATATTTCATATGTAGAGACGCACGTACAGACGCACGTACAGACGCACGGCCGTGCGTCTCTACATGTGCATTCCTACGAGATAATCATTTATGAAAACATACAGATATCCATTTTTCCCCGGACCAACTTCCGTTTCTGAAAATGTATTACATGTTGGTCTTACTAATTTTGGTTCTGCTGATGTGGAACCCGAATTTCTTGACCTATACAAAAAGTGTGTCATAGATTTACAAAAAATCCTCAATACAAAGAGTGATGTTGTTATTATGACAGGCGAAGGAATGTTGGTTTTATGGAGTGGTCTTAAAAGTTGTTTGGAACCGGGAGATAAAGTTTTAGCAATATCAACAGGAATATTTGGTACCGGAATAGGTGAAATGGCGAAAAGTATCGGTTGTGAAGTAAAAACAATCGAGTTTCCTTACGATTGTAGTTTTGAAGATCATTTTTTAATCGAAAAAACTATCGCGGAATTTAAACCAAAAATGATAACTGCTGTTCATTGCGAAACTCCAAGCGGAATTCTCAACGATCTTACAATTTTAGGAAAACTAAAGAAAATGTACAAAGTTCCGCTTTTTTATGTCGATGCTGTTGCCTCAGTCGGAGCTGTTCATATTAATGCGGATAAACATAATATTGACCTTTGTTTGGGAGGTTCTCAAAAAGCATTATCAGTACCTGCAAATTCTTGCTTTATGTCTGTTAGCGATAAAGCTTGGAGTATAATTGAAGAAGTTGGTTATCAAGGTTACGATGCTTTACTCCCTTTTAAAGATGTAAAAACAACCGGATTTTTTCCTTATACTCCAAGTTGGGTTAATATTGCACAATTATATCAATCTACTCAAAACATTTTTGTTGAAGGATTTGAAAATGTCGTTAAGCGACATGAGAATTGTTCAAAAAATGTAATTAAGAAACTTAAAGAAGCAGGAATTAAACTTTTCCCTCGCGATGAAAAGTATTCTTCACCAACAGTTACTGCAGCATATATTCCCGACGGTTTTACTTGGGAAGAATATGATAAAATGATGCGTGAAAAAGGTATTGTTTTTGGTGGAAATTACGGCGAATTGGAAGGTAAAGTTTTTCGAATCGGGCATATGGGAACACAAACTAATTTTGAAGAATTATGCCTATTTTAATAACAAGTACTTATATTGCACTTTTATTGATTTCTTTTGCAATAGGATTAATTGTTGGGATGGAAAAAACAGTTTCCACAAAGGAAGTTATTAAGTTTTCTTTTATTACAGCTTTGATTTTCGGTCTCTTCTCTTTTGCAGGAATCGGAATCGGTAATTTGTTTGGCAAATGGGATATCAAATATATGGGAGCCTTACTTGTATTAGCTGCCGGTTTTACAACAGTAACAAAAGGTGGAAAATCAAATGCTTTTATCTTTTCATTAGATGCACATAATACCAAATATTTTGTTTTTGCCAATATTGCTGTCGGATTAAGTGTAATGCTTGCGACTTTCGGATTGAATCTTTTTTGGCAAATTTCATTATTATACCCTGCTTTATTTTTTATTATTGCTTTTCTTTTTACAATGACTGGAATATGGTGCGGAAAGAAAATTAACACCATTAAAACAATTAAAATTTTTCTCATTTTGTCTGGAATCATCCTTTTTTTAGTCGGACTTACCATGTTTATTCTTACTTGGAAATAAACATTATTTCATTCATAATTAGGGTTTAACTTAGTCCGAATAAAAAATAATCAAGTCCGAATAAAAAACCGAACCTCCTTTTAAAAAATTAAGACATCATTATTCTTTATTAAAACATTTGGGAAAATTAATAGTTGGATTTTTGCACAGAAATCTTAAAAATGATGTGTTATGACAACTATTAAAAGTATCTTCAAAAACGGTAAGTTATTAAATGGCGAAAAAATTATGTTCGAAACTTACCAAGGAGAAAATTTCACTTTTTCTCAATTTGCTTCAAAAGTAAAAGACATCCAAAATACCTTATATTATTACAGAATAACCAAAGGGGATAAGGTTGCAATTCTTGCAGAAGATACTCCTCAATGGAATATGGCATTCTATGCTATTACAACAATGGGCGCGATTGCGGTTCCAATTCCAAAATATAAAGATGCATCAATAATCCATAGAATTACACTTGAAGCTGAATGCAATCATCTTTTGTTGCAAAAAGATATAATTAATGATGCTACCTTTGCTAAACTTAGAGAAGACACACATCTTACAATAATTGATATTGATACATTAAGATGCATTCTTTATTCCAACTATCAGCAAAAACAACAATTTGCTTACGATAATGTTAATAGTTTAACGATGCCATGGGTCGATTTATCTGAAACCGATTTAGCAGCTGCAAAAGTTGATATAGACCCATATAGCGTAAACATTACATATTATACTCATGAAGAATTGATAGTTGATGCAAAAGAACAAGCTGCATACACAGGAATAACAGAAAAAGATGTTATTGTTTCTATTATGCCGATCTCCTATTCGTTCAAAAAAGTTACAACAGCGTTAATTTCTGTTATTTCAGGAAACCTAACAGTTTTTAAACCTAAACATGCTAATTTTAAAACTATATTGTCGCTAATTACAGATATTAAGCCAACCGTGATTTTTACAGTGCCAAAAGTTTTGGATTTAGTTTACAAAAGTAGCATGGTAAACGATAAATCAAAAGCACTCATCGAAACTAATGTCGAAAAAATAAGATATTTTGATAGACTTAGATTAAAAATACAAGGATCTAAAATATATAAAACCCTTGGCGGAAAAGTTCGTGTTTGCAACTTAGAAGACGATCAACCTAAAAACAAAAGAGTTGAAAAGTTTTTGAAATACTCAGGATTAAACTTTAAGATGAAGTTTAGCTAACTCTCCAATTTTTATTTCTCTTTTTGCATAATAAAAATTGTTTTTCAACATTATATCATTATAAGATGTTAATATTTTAATACAAATTATCTTATTTTGATAATGATAAAATTCAATTAAATACTTAATTTTGCAAAAAACTATTTTAGATGAATAAAAATTTTTACGCTGTTATTATGGCCGGCGGAATTGGTTCTCGTTTTTGGCCAATGAGTAGAACTGAAACCCCAAAACAATTTATTGATATTCTCGGTACTGGAGAATCTCTAATCCGTCAAACTTTTTTACGCTTAAATAAAATTTGTCCAGCAGAAAATATTTTTGTTGTTACAAGTGAGCAATATCAATTATTAACTTTAGAGCATTTACCGGAACTTAAACCTTCAAATGTTTTATGTGAACCTGTAAGAAGAAATACAGCTCCTTGTATTGCTTATGCAAATTATAAAATACTGACAAAAAATCCGGATGCTCAAGTAATTGTCGCACCATCCGATCATATTATCCTTAAAGAAGATGTTTTCATTAATGTTGCTACAGAGGCTCTTAATGAATCCGGCAAACATGATTGTTTGATAACGCTTGGTATTACTCCGTCGCGACCAGATACCGGTTATGGATATATTCAAATAGATGAAGATTCAAATGAAAAACTTAATGATAAAATATTAAAAGTAAAAACTTTTACCGAAAAGCCTAATTTTGAAATGGCTACATTCTTTCTCAAAAGTGGCGATTTTGTTTGGAATTCAGGTATTTTCATTTGGTCTGCAAAATCAATTCAAAGAGCTTTTCAAAAATATTTACCCGAAATAGATGAATTATTTGCTAAAGGCAAAAGTATGTACGATACATCTCTTGAAAAAGAATTTATTGAAAAAACATACTATATATGTAAAAGTATTTCAATAGATTACGGTGTAATGGAAAAGGCTGATAACGTTTTTGTATATCAAACTGATTTCGGTTGGTCGGATCTCGGAACTTGGGTTTCTCTTTTTGACAATAGTAACAGAGATGAAAATAATAATGCTTGTATTGGAAGTGAGATTTTAACTTATGATACTGAAAATAGTGTTATCGTTTCTCATAACAAAAATAAACTCGTTGTTATTCAGGGTTTAAATGATGTTATTGTTGTTGATGAAGGTGATGTTCTTTTAATTTGTAATAAAAATAATGAACAAAAAATTAAGGACATCGTTGATGATGTAAAACAAAAATATAATGAAAAATACATTTGATTCATCAATCCGTAAATGAGAGCCGACTTATTTGAAAAAAGAAAGTATTTAATTATAGGGTTTATCAGTATTATTTTTTTAATTATGCTGGTAAAACTTTTTTTTATACAAATAGTCAATAAGTCATATAAAGTTTATGCGGATAATAATTCTATAAAGGAAAAAATTATTTATCCGGGTCGCGGACTGATTTACGATAGAAACGGTAATTTAATAGTTTGTAATGAAGCTGTTTATGATTTATTGATAACTCCAAATCTGGTAAAGAAAAATTTTGACACCACAACTTTTTGTAAATTAGTAAACATTGATTTAAGTACTTTTGAAGAACTATTAAGTAAAAGTAAAAAATATTCCCGATATAAACCCTCAGTTTTTATTTCGCAAATACCTAAGGAAGAAATTGCATCAATTGAAGAATCTCTTTATATGTTTGACGGTATTGAAATACAAGCAAGAACTGTTAGAAAATATCCATTTCCGGTCGGAGCGCACGTATTTGGTGATGTTGGCGAGGTGAGCGAATCTTTCCTGAAGAATAATCCGGAATACAGGCTTGGAGATTATACGGGTCTTAACGGACTTGAGAAAAAATATGAGAATGAGTTAAAAGGAGTTAAGGGTGTAAAGCAGATTTTGGTAAACGTACATAATGTTGAAATGGGTTCATATAATAATGGAGAAAATGATATTTCAGCATTACAAGGAAATAATTTAATTTTAGAGTTAGACATTGAACTTCAAGCGTATGCCGAAAAGTTGATGAAACATAAAAAAGGTAGCATTGTTGTTATTGATCCGAAAACAGGCGGAATTTTAACATTAGTATCAGCGCCTACTTATAATCCAAATTTATTAGTTGGAAGAGAAAGGTCAAAAAATTATTCAATGTTAGTTAACGATACTGTATATACTCCATTATTGAACAGAGCTTTATTAGGAGAATATCCTCCGGGATCAACTTTTAAAATGTTCAACGGATTGATTGCTCTCCAAAACGGTACAATTTCACAAAACACCAAATTTTCTTGTGCCGGTCCTAATGCAACTCCAATAAAATGTACTCATAATCACGAAAGTCCGTTGAGTATTGTTGCGGCGCTCAGAGAGTCGTGCAATCCGTATTTCAGACTGGCTTTTGAAAATTATATTAATTCTTTTGCTTCTCCTGCCGATGGTTTAAATTCATGGGCAAAAACAGCACATAGTTTCGGTTTAGGTGAGATTTATAATACCGACCTTGCATTTAGCAGAAAAGGAAATATTCCTGATGCAAATTTCTACAATAGGATTTATCCAAATCAGAAATGGAAATCAAGTACAATACGTTCTTTATCAATAGGACAAGGTGAAATATTAGTGACGCCTATTCAGTTAGCAAATTATGTTACTGTTATTGCAAATAACGGTCAATATACAGATCCTCATTTTGTTAGGGCGATTATTTCACCGGAAGACACCATACACCCATTTGAAAAGAATGTGCATAAGGCCCTTGTTGATGAGAAACATTTTAAAGTTATTAAAGACGGTATGCATGAAGTTGTAAAAAGCGGAACCGCAAGATGGTATGGACAAGTTGAAGGAATTGACATTTGTGGCAAAACCGGAACTGTTCAAAATGCCGGAGAAAACCACGCTCTTTTTGTGGGTTTTGCTCCTAAAGATAATCCACAGATTGCTATTGCTGTCGTTGTAGAAAATTCCGGCTATGGAAGTACTTTTGCTGTTCCCATTGCTTCTCTTTTAATAGAATATTATCTTAATAGGGAAATAAAAAGACATCATATTGAAGAACACGTTCTTAACACTAAGCTAATTGAATACTAATATGGCAAGAAGAGGGTCAACAATAAAAAATATGGATTTCGTAGTAGTAATTATCTACGTTGTATTAGTAGCTTTCGGCTTGTTTAATATTTTTTCTACCACCAGCGAACCTTTTATAAAAAACATTGACTTCAGTTTTGCTACAAACTATGGAAGACAAGCAATTTTTATTGGTGTTTCTTTCGTTGTTGCTGCAATAATATTAATAATGGATGCTGAGTTTTTCAGTCGTCTTTCTTATATTATTTACGCCCTTATTATCCTATTGCTTATTCTTGTATTAATAATTGGGAGCGAGATTTCCGGTGCAAAAGCATGGATTCAAATAGGATCATTCTCTTTACAACCGGCGGAGTTTGCAAAATTTGCTACTGCATTGGCGCTTTCTAAATACTTAAGCGCAAATCCGTTTCCAAAGATGAATTACAAAAATAGAATTATTACATTAGCAATAATTTTCTTACCAGTAGCTTTAATAATGCTTCAACCAGATGCCGGCTCAGCTTTAGTTTTTCTTTCATTCTTTATTGCATTATTTAGAGAAGGCTTATCAATAAAATTCGTTCTTTTTGTTTTTTATTTAATTGCTATTACCATATTATCATTATTAATTGATAAATTTATTTTAATTGGCGTTATTGTCGGAGCAATAGTGTTATTATATTTCTTTCTTAGAAAACAAAGAAATATAATTGCATATTTATCAATGGTTTTAGTTGTATCAGCAATATGCATATTCTCCGTTGATTTTGTTTACGACCGACTTTTACAAAGTCATCAAAAGGATAGAATAGAAGTATTATTAGGTAAAAAAACCGACATTCAAGGAATAGGTTACAATGTTCATCAATCGAAGATTGCGATTGGTTCCGGAGGATTTTCAGGAAAAGGTTATCTAAACGGTACTCAAACAAAATTTAATTTTGTTCCTGAACAACAAACAGATTTTATCTTTTGCACGGTAGGTGAAGAATTCGGTTTTATCGGCAGTTTGTTTGTTTTAGGATTATTTCTAACCTTAATTATTAGAATAATAATTTTGGCAGAGCGACAACGAACTGCTTTCAGTAGAATATACGGCTATTGTGTAGCAGGAATCTTATTCCTACATGTTACAATCAATATTTCTATGACAATAGGTTTGCTCCCCGTAATTGGCATTCCTTTGCCCTTTTTTAGTTACGGAGGATCAAGTCTTATTGCTTTTACAATATTACTTTTCATCTTTGTCAAACTCGACACTTATCGGTTTGACTTACTAAATAACGGATAAATTCTTTATTAGAATTTTCTTGTAAACGGTAATGGTTTTCTCATTCTAATCAATAATAAGATTGGAATAAGAACATAAGGAAGATTAAAAGATAAAAATTTTATCGGATTTGGTGTTCTCCATTCCGGCTCGCCAAAAAACTCAACGCCAAAAACAATAATTCCTGTAATTGTAGCAATCATTGTTGCATAAATAACAGACGGCAATTGAATTTTATTCCAACCTTTGTATAATGCAATTACTAAAATAATATAGAACGGCATATAAACAAAAGACGACAATCCGGTTACTATTTTCATCCATACCGGAGGATTTTGAAACAACGGATCTGTTCCTTCTGCATACCAATGGTTTGCATTAACAATAAAATTTGAAGAAGCTTCGTTGAAATCTACTCCAAGCGTAGGAACCATATCTGCAATACAAGAGGTAATTGCGAAAATAGAAAAAATAACCATGAAAAAGATATCAATAGGACGATCTTTTAATGGTAAGTTACCGGTAATTTTGTTGTTAGTCATAGTTTTTATTTAATTAGTTTTTTTGTGAATATAAAAAAAAACGAATGCAACTTATTCGCTACATTCGTTTTAATTTATTTTTTAATCTAAATATTCATAATATTGTCTATAAGAAAGACTGTTATTATATTCATAAATTTCAGTTGGAAATTTTCCGCCCGAGTCAAATTTATATTCATAATTATATGTGGATTCAAAATGATATCCTTCTGTATCAATTGTTACTTTAGTGAAAGAAGGATTGTTTTTTGATAATCCAAAGTGGCTACCTAAAAAGAACCCATAATAAGGATTAAGTGAATTAGTATAATTAAAAGTATGTTTTCTTATTGTCTTTTCATCACCATAAGATTGTTCTGAATCAATTATTACAATATTGTCTCCATCCCACGTATAATCATTGATTGTAATATACATATTGTCGTTTTTTGACAATTTACACTCAGAAATATTCTTGTTGAAAATATCGACACACTCTTTTGGCAGAAACAAATCAAGAGGGGATAATTTTATGTTTTCACCTTTAAAATTATAATTCGTGGCAATATATACTTGTGAAACTTTATTGTTTTCATGAGTAATTTCATATAATTGAATAATTTGTCCATCGCGACTATATTCTACTTTTGATAATTTTTTATCAGTGTAAACAAAATTTATTTCACTTCCATTCGAATTATTAATTTTTGAGAGAAGATTACCTTCATATTCATAATCTTGATAGGTGTTATCCTCCGAGTTATCATCAAAAAATACTCTTTTCATCAACTTATCTTTATTCCAGGTCCATTCTTCTGATAAAAATTTATCATAATCATTCTGTTGAATATGGATTTTGCTGATTTTCTTTTTTGGATTGTAAACACCGTCTTTTTCGCAAGATGAGAAAGAAAGAGCCACAATTAGTGTAATAATAAAAACTCCTATTTTACGCATAATAAATTTATCCGGTTATATACCATAGGATTCTTCGGTTTAGTATGAATAAATAATTTTTTACGGACAATATGCATCCCCTTTTGATAGTGGAATGCTTAATATAATGGCAGCTTCGATACCTCTATTTATGCGTGTTCCTTGAACATCTAAATTGTTAACGTTTAAAGATTGAACATCGCCACTTCTTTCTCCATTTGTGTATGAATCAATTAAGCCATGATTGTAGCCTAATTCTATTCGTGTAACTAAATAAAAATTATTTGTTACCGGAATATTAAATCGGCAACCTAATCCACCTAAAACGCCAAAATCGATTAACGCCGTATTATCCTTGTTAATACTAAGCGCTTGAGAACTTCCGCCGTTAATATCAGAAGAATTTATTGACATATTTCCACCGATATTAAACCCAAGATCAGGCGCAAACATAACATAAAATCTATTCATTCCATTGATTGGAATATTGATAAGGATTGGAACTCTTAAATCAATATAATTTGATTTTATTCTATACATTTCCTTATCATTATCGTTGTTAAGATATTCAACGTAAGCACCTTTGCCGACAAATAACACTTCCGGACTGATAGATAATACTTTCGTTAAAGGAATTTCAACTGATGCTCCAAACATTGGGCGAGCTTTATAAAGATGGTCATAATCGGCCATTCTATCATCTGAATAAGCCGTTTTCGCAAAATTGGCACCTGCTTTTATGCCGATTTTAATGTTTTTGTCAAAAGTACGTTGTCTCATAAAATACTTTTGTTGAGCATTTAATGATATAGAAGACAACAACATAATAAAAAGAAGAAAGATAAAACTTATTTTTTTATAATTCATAACATCTATTTTTTTAGTTATTCTGATTGAATATTCTTCATTTGTGGGAAGAAAAGTACATCTTGAATAGAATGAGAATTTGTCATCATCATTGCTAAACGGTCAATACCAATTCCTAATCCAACTGTCGGAGGCATACCAACTTCCAATGCATTCAAAAAATCTTCATCTAACACCATTGATTCTTCATCGCCTCTTTTGCCCAATTCCAACTGAGCTTCAAATCTTGCTCTTTGGTCGATTGGGTCGTTTAATTCCGAAAAAGCATTACACAATTCTTTGCCGTTACAAATAGCTTCGAAACGTTCAACTAATCCAGGTTTTGAGCGATGTCTTTTTGCTAATGGCGACATTTCAACAGGATAATCTGTAATGTAAGTTGGCTGAATTAGATGTTTTTCGCAAGTTTCCCCGAATATTTCATCGATTAATTTGCCTTTGCCCATAGTTGGATCTATTTGAACGCCAAGTTTTTTAGCGGTTTCTGCTAATTGAGTTTCATTCATTTGAGAAATATCAACTCCTGTAAAATGTTCGATAGCTTCGTACATTGTGTATCTTTTCCATGGACGTTTGAAGTTAATAATATTGTCGCCAACTTGAACTTCCGTTGTTCCGTGCAAATCAATAGCAACTTTTTCAACCATTTCTTCGACAAGGTCCATCATCCATTCATAATCTTTGTATGCAACGTACAACTCCATTTGAGTAAACTCCGGATTATGAAATCTGTCCATTCCTTCGTTTCTAAAATCTTTGGAAAATTCGTAAACTCCATCAAAACCGCCAACAATTAATCTTTTCAGGTATAACTCATTTGCAATACGCAAATAGAGAGTCATATCGAGAGTATTATGATGAGTTTTGAAAGGACGAGCTGCGGCGCCACCGTAAAGAGGTTGCAAAATAGGAGTTTCAACTTCAAGAAATCCTTTACCATTTAATAATTCGCGCATCGAATTTACCAGCTTCGTTCTTTTAATAAAAACATCCTTAATATCTGGATTAACAATTAAGTCGATATATCGTTGACGATAACGTTGTTCAGGATTTGTAAAAGCGTCAAAAACTTGATTGTCTTTCTCTTTTACAATTGGCAGCGGAGTTAATGATTTGCACAAAAGAGTAAACTCATTTACGTGAATAGAAATTTCGCCCATTTGAGTAACAAAAACATAACCCTTTACGCCGATGATATCGCCAATATCAGTATGTTTTTTGAACACAGTATTGTATAAGGATTTATCTTCTTCCGGAGCAATTTCATCACGTTTAATATATAGTTGAATTCTTCCGGTTGAGTCTTGAATTTCCACAAAAGAAGCGGCACCCATAATCCTTCTGCTCATAATTCTTCCGGCTATACTTACTTTTTGAAACAAAGAATTATCTTCAGGATATTTTTCTTTGATTTCTTTAGCCGTACAATTTATTTCAAATGATGGAGCAGGATAAGGGTTGATTCCCATTTCTATCAATGCTTCTAATGATTGTCTTCTTATAATTTCTTGTTCGCTGAGGTTATTCATTGTTATTTAATGGTTTAAAAATTAATTAATTATTCGCTCACCCAAGGATATTGATATAATCCTTGCATTAGGCGGGATGTTTTTTCTTCCGGACTCATTGCTTCGTATTCTTCGCGAGCTTTACGATATCTTTCTGCTTCTTCCGATTTTATCTTGTCGTATTTTAATTGTAAAAAACCTGTAAGGAATGGTTTTGCTACTGTCGGGAAAAGTTCTAATAATAACATGTCACGTTCGCTATTAGCTATTTTTTCGCCGCCTAATTCAGGTATCGGTGGATTTTCCGGTTCAACATAATCGCTTTCAACAAAAGGTTGTTCCTCTCTATGACCACAAATTTTAAATCTAAATTCCGGATCAATAGGAATTGGAGTTTCTCCGTATTTTCCTTTTACAAGATTAACATATTGAACAGTAGTATTGGTGAAAGCCGGTAATGAGTTCGCTCTATCGACAACGCAATTTACAGCCTGACTGCCGACTATTTGACTTGTTGGAGTAACCAATGGAGGACAACCTGCATAAACGCGAACTTCTGGAACTGTTATCAAAACTTTTTCTACCAAATTACTCATATTTGCTGTTTTCAATTGAGCAAGCATGTTTGTGTACATTCCGCCGGGAATTTCTGCGTTTTTAACCATTTCGTTTGGTGGAGGAAAACCGAAATATGCTTCAATTGCATGAACATGTTCAAGAAGTTTAGCTTCTTCATTGTTTTTAGCAGCTTTAATTGCTTCATCAAAATGATTATCGATTTCTTTTGGAAAATCAAAATTAACAATATCAATTTTGTTAGGAAGTTTATCTTTATAGTTGTCATATTCAGCTAATTCTATACGAATATCATATAACATATCGCTGATTTCGGAAATGACCTTTGGATCTCCGTCAATTTCGATTCCAAGTTTTTTAGCGAAGATATAAATAAGCTCATAAGGTGGAGCTGCCGGTCCGCCGGCAAAAGGATTGACAGCAGTATCTACAATATCAACCCCGTTTAATATTGCCATTAATGTTGAGGCAACGCCGTAGCCCGGAGTACAATGTGTATGAAAATCAACAGGAACTTTAACTGTTTTCTTTAAAGCTGTTATTAACTCACCGGAAAGTTGTGGAGGAATAAGTCCAGCCATATCTTTAACAGTAATCATATCAGCGCCTAAACCTTCCAATCTTTTTGCAATATTTACAAAATAATCAATTGTAAAAATTTTCTTAGGAAGTTTTTCTCTTTTGAGAAAAGCTTTGGTTTTTTGTTTAAAAGTAAAACGCGGGTCAACGGTGTAGCATACTGCGCAATCTGCAATTCCGCCATTGTCTTTAACTGCTTTGATTGTAGAAATCATGTTATTAGTATCATTCAAAGCATCGAATATTCTCATGATATCAATTCCGCATTCAATAGAATTTCTATTAAAGCCTTCGATTATTCTATCCGGATAAGGATTATAACCGAAAATATTTCTTCCGCGCGACAAAGCTGTCAGCTTTGAACCTGTACCAATACCTTCTTTAATCTTTTCAAGTCGAATCCAAGGGTTTTCGTTCAAATATCTCATAATAGAATCCGGAACAGCACCGCCCCAAACCTCCATAGCATAAAATCCTGCTATACTGAACTTTTCCAAAGTTTTGTCAACTTCTTTTTGATTCATTCTGGTAGCAAAAAGCGATTGCTGACCATCTCTCAAAGTTAAATCTCGTATTTTTAAGTGTTTAGTCATAATCAAAATTTATTTATTTAACCTGCAAAGTTATTAAAAAATTGTAAATAGATGCAAATGTTTTATCTTTTTGAAAGCCGTAATGGGGGGAGAGGAATAATGCATAAAAAAAGTGTCATTAAATTTTAATGACACCTTTGTATTTTTTTCGTCACACATCTACAATATGTGATGATAATTATCTTATTAAAGTTCGGAAGGGAATAATCTTCCGCATTACGCCATCTTGAATACTCCGTTACTTATTCGGTAGGAGGTAACTCATAATCAACCGGTGAACTTGTTGGTTGCGCTGGAGTAGTTGCTTCAATGTTTTGACGCAATTCAGTATCTGTCGTATCAAACATATCTGTATGTTTTGGAATAACAAGAACTGACACTAAACTTAAAATACACAAACCAATTGCTAAAGTCCATGTTGATTTTTCAAGAAAATCAGCAGTTTTTCTAACACCCATATATTGGTTTTGGTTTTGAAGATTTGAAGCTAAACCGCCACCTTTAGAATTTTGAACTAATACTACAATCACCATTAAAGCACAAGCGACAAGTATTAATGCTAATATTACATAATATAAACCCATAACGTTATAATTTATTTTCTATTTTTAACTTTTCAATTTGGCCTGCAAAGTAACGACTTTTTTTCGGTATTTTCAAGCATAATTGTTGATAAATTTTTATTGCTTTGTCTATTTTCCCTTGTTTGACATAAATTTTTGCTAAAGTTTCACTGACAACATCCTCACTATCAGTATCACTCTTATATGAAACTTCATCAATATTGTATATTAAAGTTTCTTGATCTTGATTCCTTTTTTTATCTGTTTTGTTCAAAAAATGATCAATAATTTCTTGATTTTGATCAAAAATTTCTTCTTCTCCCAACTGATTATGACGCGGAAAATCAAATTCCGGCTCAAAATATTCTAATCCGCCGATAAAATTAAAGTCTCCTTCCTGTTTCAATTTTTTTTGCTCAAGCAATTCTCTTAATTTATTTCTATCGGAAATAATAAAAGCAGATTTATTTAAATCTTTACTATAAAGAGCATATTCATTTTTTTCGAAAAGAAATTTAACGAATAATAAATGTGCTGTTTGAAAATAAGGATATTTCTCAATAAGTGCTTCAATATCATTCATTGACTTGCTTCCATCCATGAAAGGAGAATGAATATACGACAATATTTTATCTTTATCTATCATTACCAATTTACTACTGATCTATTAAATATATCATCAATTAAATCCTTAACAATTTCTTCTACAAGAGAATCTTCTACTTCACTTAAATTCAATGAGCTGTCGTAATCTACATAACGCGAAAAAGATGTGTTGAAATTACTTTTTTCATCAATTAAATTTACAAAAGTAACTCTAACTGTAATAGTAAGTCGGTTTAATGCAGCCGTTTGATCTCCGGTAATAGCCTGAGGAGATGTGTGATACGAAGTAATGGCTCCGGAAAATTGGAGATCACCTTCTTCATCAACCAATCTTAATGATGTACGATTTAGAAATCTATCTTTTAAAGCTTCTGTAATCGTTTGACTTAAAGACGGATTTACTAAAGTAGCCTGATTTTGAAAATAATCAATAGAAACGGTCTTAACATTCGGGTCTATTGATGCTCCTGTAAACGAATATATTCCGCAAGCAGAAAGACTAAATATCAATGAAATAATTGCAATAAATATGTATATTTTTTTATTCGAGGCCATATTCATTAATTTTTCTATATAAAGTACGTTCAGAGATGCCGAGTTCATTAGCGGCATTTTTACGGTTTCCTTTATGTTTGTCGAGCGAACGCTTAATTAAGTTTTTTTCGTTTTGAGCTAATGATAAAGATGCATTATCTTCAACAACCTCAGCAACTTGAACAGGATGTTCTTGTTCGATATCTTCGTGAATTGGAGTTTTTCTTACGTCGGTAACTTGAGGAATATTATAAAAAAAGTCTTCTCGTTGTTCCGACTTAAAAGGAGTCATCATTTTTTCTTCGCTATGAGGATGAAAATCGTTTTGAGTTTCGAAAAAATTTGCATTTGGCGATCCCGACATAATTTCATTAATCATACTTTGTAACTTATTGATATCCTTCTTCATATCGAAAAGAACTTTGTATAATATTTCTCTTTCTGTAAAACCGTTCCCTGAACTTTCTTTGGTGTCATGCCCGTAGAGTACAGGTAAAACATTGATTTCATCAGGAAGATACGACTTAAGAGTATCTGCATCAATATCTCTACTTTTTTCGATAATACAAATTTGTTCGGAAACATTTTTTAGTTGGCGAACATTGCCTTCCCAACGATAATTTTCGAGAACAGTACGCGCTTCTGGTGTTAATGTAATATGCGGAATTTTATTTCTTTCCGAAAACTCGGAAACAAAACTTCTGAAAAGCGGATAAATATCTTCTTTTCTTTCTCTTAATGGCGGAACATAGATAGGAACTGAACTCAAACGATAGTAAAGGTCTTGACGGAATTTACCGCGTTGTACCAAATCAGTAACATTTACATTTGTAGCTGCAACAACTCTGACATTTGTTTTTTGTACTTTTGAAGAGCCAACTTTAATAAATTCTCCAGACTCAAGCACACGCAACAATCGAACCTGTGTAGCCAGCGGCAAATCTGCAACTTCATCAAGAAAGATTGTACCGCCATTAGCAGCTTCGAAATACCCTTGACGAGCTTCGTGCGCACCTGTAAAAGAACCTTTCTCATGACCGAATAATTCGCTGTCGATAGTTCCTTCGGGAATTGCTCCACAGTTAACGGCAATGTATTTTCCGTGTTTCCGCGGACTTAACTCATGGATGATTTTCGGGAAAACTTCCTTGCCTACGCCGCTCTCACCAAGAATGAGAACTGTAATATCAATCGGAGCAACCTGACAAGCAATATCTATCGCCCTGTTAATCAGCGGAGAATTTCCAATAATTCCAAAACGTTTCTTTATTGATTGAATATCTGCCATAATGTTTATCTTATTGATGCATTAAGGTTTTTATTATATAACTCAATCAGTTGGTTCATTATTTTATCAATCTGATTGTCTGTCAAAGTTTTTTCATTATCACGTATGATAAAACTTACAGCGTAAGATTTTTTATTTAAACCGAGCTTTTCGCCTTCGTAAACATCAAAGAGGTTGATTTCTCTGATTAGCTTACTTCCTCTTGATTTAGCAAGTGAAACAATATCAGAAAATTTTACGTTGGAATCAACGAGTAAAGCTAAATCTCTACGTACTTCCGGGAATTTAGGAACCGGCTTAAATTGTATTTTATTTGTTGATAAAAGTCGTAAGACATTTTCCCATTTGATATCGGCGTAATAAACAGCTTGTTTGATATCAAAACAATCGAGAATATTTTTTCTAATGATTGAAATTTCTGCAATCGGTTTTTTCGCGAAAGAAATTTTTAGAGTTTCGCCGAAAGTACCGTCACTAACAACTTCCTCTTCTTTTGTTGCATCATTTAATCCGACAGCATTGAGCATTCTTAAAACGATAGATTTCAAAGAGAAGAATGAAACTTCCTTACTTTTTTCGTACCAATTTTCGTGCGTATCATTGCCCGTCATTAGTATTGAAAGTTTGTATTCTTCGTTATATCTTTTTCTAACATCCGCATCTTGAGGAATTTCCGGATTATAGCTGTAAATATTTCCGAACTCATACAATTTCAAATCTTTAGCTTTTCTATTAATATTGTAGGAAATTGTTTGTAATCCGCCAAAAAGCAAATCTCTGCGTAAAATATTTAATTCTTTAGAAAGAGGGTTTAATATTTTTGCATTATTCTCCGGATTGAGATTCTCAGATAATTCCGTGTAAACGTCGGCGGTAAGAGAATTATTCATTATTTCTCTGAATCCGTTTGCGCTAAGGAAGTCAGCAGCTTTATTTACAAATTTATCGTTATCATTTCGTTTTCCCGAATCAGGAGCAAAAGAATGATAATTATCAGTTTCTACATTATTGTATCCGTAGATTCTAAGGATTTCCTCAGTAAGATCAGCTTCGCGTGTGACATCGTATTTTGCTGTTGGAACAGCGATTAACGCGCCGTCATTATTGGAAGAAAGAACATCCATATCCATAGATTTGAGGATAAAAAGCATTTCTTCGGAAGGAATATTTTTTCCGATGAGGGAATTAATATGTGCGAAATTGATTTGTACTTGTTTTCTTTCGATTTTTTTCGGATAAACATCATTTATATCAGAAGCAATAGTTCCGCCGGCAATTTCTTTGATTAATAGAGCTGCTCTTTTCAAAGCGTAAATAGTCATTTCAGGGTCAACGCCTCTTTCGTAGCGGAAAGAAGCATCAGTAGAAATGCCGTGATGTTTTGCTGTTTTTCTAATAGTAGTTGGGTCAAACACAGCACTTTCGATAAACACATTTATAGTTTTCTCAGATATTCCGGATTTGCTTCCGCCCAGAACACCTGCGATTACCATTGGTTCTTTGGCGTTACAAATCATTAAATCTTGTCCTGTTAAAGTTCTCTCAATTCCATCGAGAGTAGTAATTTTTTCGTCCTTAGGTAATTTTTTTACGATGATTTTATTGCCGAGAATTTCATCCGCATCGAAAGTATGAAGAGGATGACCGGTTTCAAAAAGAATGTAATTACCTATATCCACGATATTGTTGATTGGTTTCAGTCCGATTGATGTTAAGCGAGTTTTCAGCCATTCCGGAGACTCTTGAACTTTGACTCCTTTAATACTTACTCCGGCGTATCTTGGACAAGCATTTTCGTCGTCGATTATTATTTCGATAGGGAGTTCGTTATTATCTTTTTTGAAAGAAGAAACATCAGGAAGGTGAAGTTTAACGAAGTCTTTTTTCCCCTTATTATAATTGTCGATGCTAAGCAGAGCGGCGATATCTCGAGCCACGCCGATATGTCCGGTTGCATCAGAGCGATTAGCAGTTAGTCCGATTTCGAGAACGTACTCATCAGTAATATTGAGATAATCTCTCATAGGAGTTCCCGGAACAGCGTTTTTGTCGAGTACCATAATTCCGGCGTGTGAATTACCGATGCACAATTCATCTTCAGCGCAAATCATTCCTTCGGAGACAGCTCCGCGGATTTTTCCTTTTTTGATTGTGAGCGGAGGATCAGCGAAATAGAGTTTAGTGCCGATAGTAGCAACAGCCACTTTTTGTCCTGCTGCCACATTAGGCGCGCCGCAAACAATATTCAAAATCTCTTCTTGTCCGACATTAACAGTAGTCAAACTAAGGTGGTCGGAATCAGGATGTTTAACGCAGGTAATCACTTCACCAACAACCACACCTTGCAGTCCGCCTTTTATACTTTCTTCTTTTTCAACACCTTCAACTTCAAGACCGGAAAAGGTCAATTTATTTGCAATTTCTTCAGGACTAAGTTCAAAATCCACGTAATCTTTTAACCAAGAATAAGATATCTTCATTTTATATATTATGATATAATTATAACTTGCAAAGATAGTAAATAGTTGAAAGTTGAAAGTTGAAAGTTGAAAATTATTTTCCCCTAAATCTTCTAAAGAGCGAAAGGGATCACATCAACCTATCAATTACACTTTTATACGTGTCTCCGATAGGAATTCGAATATTACCGAAAACTATTCTATTGTTTTCGATAACTTTGATTTTGTGTTTATTAACGATGTAAGATTTATGAACACGTAAGAAATATGAAGGTAGTCGTTCCTCCATCGATTTCATTGTGCCGTGCGAAACAATCGGGTATGGCTCGTTTTCAATAAATATTTTGACATAATCTTTTAATCCTTCAACATATAAAATTTTATCCAACTCTATTTGAATGAGCTTATAATCAGCTTTGACAAAAATGTGTTTAATGTCTTCTTTATTGTTTCCCGATTCATAATCTTTCACCACTTTAAACCAATTCAACGCCTTACTTGTTGATGTAAGAAAATCGGAGTAAGAAACGGGTTTGAGGAGATAATCTAACGCGCTAACTTTATAGCTTTCAAGAGCATATTGTTCGAAAGCAGTAATAAAAATAATTTTTGTCTTTTCGGGAACAGCGCGTGAAAACTCCAGTCCGTTGAGGTCAGGCATTTGTATATCCAAGAAGATAAGGTCGATATCTTCCTTGCTGATTATTTCTAATGCTTCCACAGCGCTTGAGAATGTGCCGGCAAGCTCAAGGAACGCGGTTTTCTTGACGTAACTTTCGATTAACCCTAAAGCTAAGGGTTCGTCATCGATTATGATGCATTTAATTTTCAAAATAAAATCACTTTTTATTTGTAATATTTTTTGTTTCAAGTTTTCTGTAACTATGGCAGCTTATATATCTATTTTCATATTCTCTTTGTTGGAGTAAAACAAGTTTTTTTTGATCGCCGTTATATCAGTATTTTACCGTCATTTTTATAGTTTCCATAAAACTTTTTTCAATTAATCTTTCGTTAGGTATTTCCGAAAATGCTAACGGAGTCAATTCATTTTGATATGTGGAACGCAAATTAGTCCATAAATTAGAAAAGTCGCTCAGCAATGGCGATTCTATAGCCGTTTTTGTTTGCCAACCTTGTGGTTCTTCAAATTCTTGTTGGTCATGAATCAATAATTCGGATAAATCGTTTTGAAAATCAGAAGATTGTAAATATTCCGTGCATTCTTCATCTCTTGTCAGATAATACAAATCGTAAAAATGGCGGATTTTCTTTGCTAATTCTTTTGTCGGATTTTCAGAGAATGAGAAACGAATAAGTGATACTAACTTTTCCAGCATTGTTCTGCGTTTGTCCAGAATATTTAATTCAAATTGTTGTAACCCATATTCTTGTATTGCTTCTGTTTGATTGGTTGCGGTTAAAAATTCGGTGATAAATGAAATGATTTCTTGTTTTACGAAAGGATACGGGTTTGCAAATGAGTTGATTTCAACAATAATACGTTTTTTAATATTTGTAACAAAATGAGTATTTACATCGCTTGGATATTGAAAAAGCGATTTCCGATATACGGAACCTTTGCGAGTTACGCCCGCTTCTTCAATTTCGGTTAAATCGGCGGTAATAGCTTTCTCAATTTTTCGGATTTTAGTTTTCAGTGCATTGCCCGTCAACTTTTCATCAAGTAAAGCAATATCAATATCTTCTGAAAAACGATTGATTAAACGATAGCCTTTCGTGAGCGAAGTTCCACCTTTGAAAACTACGCTATTTTTATGTTCTGATTGCGACAAATTATTGAGAATAAGTGTAATCCAATAATCTTTCTCAATAAATTCGGGAAGAATTTTGAAATGTGTTGCAGTCAGTTGAATTAGCTCGTTAAATTCTTGTTTGTTCGTATGCAGTTTCATTGAATGTTCCATTTTTTCTGTGTCGGTAGAATTTTGTTCGAAATACCGAGTTTATAAACAGTTATCGGATTTAGTTTCTTGAACAACAAACTTGTATCTTCTTGTGAATTAATCGTTTCAAGTATTACCCCCAAAAGCGCTATAGTCTGCGGTGTATATTTTAATGCCAACTTTTTAATCTTTGATATTTCCTGTTCATTCAATTCTTTTATCAAATATATCAAACGTTGACAAGCATTATCGGACGTTGTATCGGGAATGTTTTTAAAAAAACGCAAACAGTCGAGCAATCGTAAAAGAGGAATGTTTTCTTTTGTAATTGTATTATCTTGACGTATGAAGCGAATGCGATAAACACCGCGAATAATGGTTTTTTTCTCTTTTCGCATTCCTATTTCTAAAATGGCGGAAACTTGAGTTGTTAATGCAAAATCGTTGAAAGCAGAATATCCTGTAATGTAACCGATTATTTTACCATCTTTTTGAATTAAATCTTTTACAATTTGATAGGTATCCGGCGGCAATTCGCCAAATTTACTCATTTTAGGTTTATAAAACCGACCTTTCGACAATTTACGCAAATAGCCTGTTGCAACAAAATTATTGAGAATCTTGCTGACTCCTTTAGGATTTTCTTCAGCCATTGGAAAATCTGTAATGGTAAAAACGTATCCTAATTCAAATTTTTCTATGATATTTTTTATGTCGTTTGTCATCTATAATCCATATTAGAGTTTATACCCGTAAAAACTCGCGTTATAACTGTGCAAAAATACAATTTTTGAGAGTTTTTACCCGCAAAAACTTTTAAATTTTTTCTATATTATTTTTATGTCTGTTCTGTCAATATGATCCATACCAATGCTTCTAACTATTAAATCATAAAATCTCAATTATCAACTCAGAATAATAATCTTTTCCATCATCTGAGATGCCCATATTCCACTGATATTTTTCGGGATACAGTAAGTTTAATCTTTGATTTATTGAATTGAGACCGATTCCGGAACCGCTTTTGTCGGATTCAATGGATTTTGGAAAATAACTATTCTTAACGTTACAAATTATTTTGTTTTTTTCTTCGTAAATATTAATATAAATATATCCGGGATGATTTGCGGATACGCCATGTTTAAAGGCATTTTCTATCAAGGAAATAAAAATTAAGGGCGCAATTTTTGCCGTGCTGTTTTCCGGTATATTGAAATGAGTTTCAACTTTAATATTATCACTTAATCTGATCTTCATCAATTCAATATATTGTTTTATAAAATCAATTTCTTTGTGAATAGAGACAAATTTTTCCTTATTATCATAAAGTATATGCCGTAATAACTTACTGAGGTCTTGCACTGCTTGTTGGGCTTTTTCAGCATCAAAAGCAATAAGAGCGTAAATATTGTTTAAGGTATTTAATAAAAAATGCGGATTAATCTGATTTCTTAAATTCAACAATTCTGCTTCATACTGATTTTTTTCGGCTTCGCTTTTAGCTTTTTCCATCCCACTCCAGTTTTCTATCATCTTAATTGCTATGCTGATAACAATTACCATGACTAAGATTAAAAAATCTCTCGAAATCATAAATAAGTTGCGCATCCAAGGCGACTCTCCATGCGGCGGTCTTGGTGGCTTATTGTCGAATACAAAAAAGTATTGCGGAATTAGATTCATCAAAGTCATGAAAATTAATACTAAAGCAATATTAACCAAAACAAATGTTGTAATTTTCTTTTTCAGAAAATATTTTGGTATTAACACTACATAATTAACATAGAATAATATCATGAATAATGAAGTAAACATTAAGTGCATAAAAAATCTATGATAATTGAATGCCTCGCTGCTACCCATTAATATTATAGGAAAACACAAGATAACCAACCATACTAAAACATGTAAGGTTATTAGTAATTTTTTTGTTTTTTTGTTTTGATTCATAGATATTAGGCTTAATTTGCAAATTTAATTAAAAAAGCGAAGACGCATGGCAAAATTATTTGTAGAGACGCACGGCCGTGCGTCTCTACAAATAACACGTCACATCATTCATACCTCAGCGCATCAATAGGATCAAGATTCGCGGCTTTGCGAGCAGGGTACCATCCGAAGAAAACGCCGATTATTGTACAAACGCCGAAACTCAGCATTATACTCCAAGATGTAATATATACAGGCCATTGAACAATCATTTTAACAAGATATGTTGCGGAAACTCCAATAATTACTCCGAGTAAACCGCCAATGATACTGATAATTGTTGCTTCGATCAGAAATTGCGACAAAATATCAACCGGTCGCGCGCCAACACTCATACGCAATCCGATTTCTTTTGTCCGTTCTGTAACACTTACGTACATAATATTCATAATTCCGATGCCGCCGACAACTAATGAAATTCCTGCAATGCACGCCAGCAAAATCGTCATAACATCAGTCACAGACGACATCATCGAGCTTAATTCTTGTTGCGAACGGATGGTGAAATTATCTTCAACGCCGGTTTCCAACTTATGATTTTGACGGAGAATGCTTCGTATTTCTTCGATTGCTATTTCCGTATATTCTTCTGAAATAGCGGAACAATAAATTCCTTGAAGGTAAGTGATAGCGGCAAGTCGCTTCATCACAGTAGTATAAGGCGCAAGCACAACCGCATCTTGGTCCATACCCATGCTGTTATAACCTTTTTCTTGAAGAACGCCGATAACTGTAAACGGAACTTTGTTAAAACGTACAGTTTGTCCGATAGGATCTTCACCATTAGTAAAAAGATTATCGACGATAGTTTTTCCTATAACACAAACTTTTGCGTTGGTAAGAATATCGCTGTCGGTGAACATTTCCCCGTACCCGAGTTTCAGCTGACGAATTTCCAAATAATCAATATTTACACCGTTAATTGTTCCGGGATAATTATTGGAGCTGAAGATAAATTGTCCGCCGGATGAAACATTCGGACTAACATAAGGCGCCATGAAAGCTTCGTCACGAATGGAGTAATAATCTTCAAGTTTGAGAGTTTGCATAGCGCTCGGATCTTGACGAACGCCGCCACGTCTTTCGGCGCCGGGATGAATCATTATCATATTACTTCCCATTTCTGAAACCTCAGCTTGAATACTTTTCTTAGAACCTTGTCCGATTGCAAGCATAGCAATAACAGATGCAACACCGATAATTATTCCCAACATTGTGAGAAAAGTACGCATCTTGTTGTTGGTAAGTGCCTTGAGCGATATTTTAAAAAGATTTAATATATTCATTGATTAAGTTTTTAATGATGTTAATCTTCTTCTTTTGGTAAAGATTTTAATGTAGTTTCGGCATCGAGAATATTGACATTAGATGTATCTTCAACTAATTTTCCGTCTTTTAGAAACAAGTTTCTACTGCAATACTTTGCAATTTCGGCGTTATGAGTTACGAAAATTATCGTTTTTCCTGCGCGATGTAATTTTTGAAATAAAGTAAGTATTTCGAAAGATGTTCTTGAATCAAGATTTCCGGTTGCTTCATCGGCGAGAATAACCGCCGGATCATTGACAAGCGCGCGAGCAATGGCAACGCGTTGCATCTGTCCGCCGCTCATCTGGTTGCTTTTGTGCAGCATTCTATCCGCAAGTCCAACTTGTGTCAAAGCTTCTGTAGCTCTCTCTCGACGCTCTTTTCCGTTCACTTCAGAATTGTAAAGAAGTGGTAACTCCACGTTTTCTATTGCCGTTGTTTTAGCAAGCAGATTATAATTTTGAAAAACAAATCCGATTTTTCTATTTCTTAGAACAGCGCGTTCGTTTTTACTCATCTTTTTTGCCGGCACTCCATCGAGCAAATATTCTCCGGAAGTAGGAGTGTCAAGGCATCCGAGAATATTCAACAAAGTAGATTTTCCCGACCCGGAAGTTCCCATGATTGTTACAAATTCGCCTTCATTAATAGAAAAGCTAACATTCCTGAGAGCATGTACGGTTTCTTCACCAACGATAAAGTCGCGACAAATTTCATTCAGCTGAATAACCGGTTTAGATTTGTTATTATCCATAATTTTCAAATTAATTTAATGACGACGTTGAGGCATAAAAGGCGAACTCCCATTACTCTTGTTGCCGTTCTCCATATTAGGCATCGGACCTTGATTAGGCATTTGTCCGGCAACAGCTTCGGTAATAATTTGTGTTCCTTCGCTGATACCGCTGATTATTTCTGTAAGATTATTTCCGGAAATTCCTGTTTCAACAGCTTTTGCATTAAAAGTATTTCCTTCGCGAGTCCAAACAACAGTTTTTGCATTTACATTGTTGATAATTGCATCTTTGGGTAAGAAACGCTCATCAGGAGTAAATCTTAATGCTTTTGAAGGAACTGTTAGAATCCCTTTCTTTTCGATTGTGAAGATAGAAATATTAGCTGTTAATCCGGGTTTTAATTTTAAATCGGGATTATACGCGCTAATGACTACTTCGTAAGTTACGACATTACTTGTGATTTGTGCTTCTTGTCGTACCTGTGTTACATTTCCCGAAAAAATCTCTCCGGGAAATGCATCAACAGAAAATTCTACTCTTAATCCTTCATTAACTCCGCCGATATCAGCTTCATCAACATTAGCAATGACTTGCATTTGAGTGAGATCGTTAGCAATAGTGAATAAAGTTGGTGTACTAAAAGATGCGGCAACAGTCTGACCTTCTTCGACGGCTCTACTCAAAACAACGCCATCGATAGGAGAGTAGATTGTTGCGTAATCTAAATTGGTTTGAGCTTTTGCAAGATCGTTTTTACTAATATTGTAGCTATTTTTTGCTTTCGAATAATTGTAGTATGAAAGATCGTAATCGGCATCGCTAATTAACTGTTTTTCGTGCAAAATTTTATTTCTCTCATAATTTTTTTGTTGATATTCAAACTCTGTTTTAGAAATAGCAACATTGCTTTGTTTCGACTCAAGTTCATTTTGCAAATTAGTCTTGTCGAGTTCGGCAATAATTTGCCCTTTCTTTACTTCGCTGTTGTAATCGACATATATTTTGCTGACTATACCTGAAACCTGAGTACCTACTTCCACTTGTATAATAGGCTCTAAAGTTCCTGTTGCCGTAACAACATGGCTGATTGTGCCTTTTGCAACGGGAGCTGTTTTGAAGACAATTCCGGCTTTTGTTGTTTTATTTGAGAACAAGTAGAATCCGAGTCCTACGATTATCGCAATTATTGCGATGATGATTGTTAGTTTGATGTTTTTTTTCATTTTGTTTATTTTTTTCCCCGTAGAGACGCACGGCCGTGCGTTTCTACGGGAGGGTTATTTCCGCAGGTTCGCTGTGCTCACCTACGGTTATGAATATTAATCCCTTCGGGATTGGTTGATTGTTGTTGAGACGCACGGCCGTGCGTCTCTGCTAGATGGTTATTTCCGCAGGTTCGCTGTGCACACCAACGGTTATGGATATTAATCCCTGTGGGATTGGTTGATTGTTGTTGAGACGCACGGCCGTGCGTCTCTGCTAATGTTGATAGAAGTTTAATAATTTGATATTTAGTATTGTCATATATTTTGCTTGAAGCTGATTTTGCTGGGCTGCTAAGAGTTTGTCTTTTTCGACGAGTAGGTCGGAGGTGTTTTTTAGTCCGACATTATATTGCTCTTCGATTAGTTCGTAGCTGGTTTCTATTGCGTTGAGGTTTTCTACTGATGCGCGATATTGTTCTTGGGAACCGTAAGCGTCGAGCCAGAGCGATTCGATGGTTTTGTAAAGAGCTTTTTGTTCGTCGAGAAGGTTTAATTCGTTGGTGATGGTGTTGAGTTTTGCAATTTCTACGCTGCTTTTGGTTTGTCGTTGATTTAATATTGGCACCGAAATAGACATTCCAACATGATTATTCCATGCGTATTTTAATTGATTGCCAATATCTCCTGTGGAGCTTGTATTATGTTGTGTGCCTGCTCCTGCACTCAGGGAAATTTTCGGATAATATCCGGCTTTTGCTATTTGTAAATCGATGTTTGAAGTTTCAAGAGTGAGCTTGCTTGCCAAAATTTCCGGCCTTACTTTAAGAGCTGTTTGATAAACTTCCGAAACTGTTGGAAGCGCTACAAGAATTTCATTTTCTTGATAACTTAGAAAGTCAATATTAATATCAGTATCCAATTCCAAAATTTGTTTCAATTGAAGTTGATAGTTCTTCAGTGCATTTTGAGAAACAATAAGTTGATATTTTGAATTACTGTATTGAGATTCAAGTTGAGCGAGATCGCTTTTGGCAATCGAACCGGCTTGAAGCAATCCTTCTCCTCGTTCAAACAAAGCTTTGTTTAAGTTAACAGTGCTTTCGTTTGTTTTTACGGATTCGGCAGCATACAAAATCTGCACATACAATTGGATAATTGTTTCTGTAATTGAGTTTTGTGTTTGATAAACATTTAATTCGCTGATGCTGTCGTACATTTCTTGTTTTTGAATAGTTTTATTACGTGTTCCGTTAAACACCGTCCAAGAAGCATTAAGATTATAATTACCTCCGAAAGTATTGTTATTATTTTCGCCGAAAGGAGTGTTTGTATAATCGTATCCGGCAGCAAACGACAAACTTGGGAAAAGCGCGCCTTTTGCTGTTTTAGTATTTATCAAACTTTCCTCGTAAGCAATCTTACTTTTTTTGATAGTAATGTTTTGTTCCAAAGCATAATTAATACAATCGTCGAGAGTCCAAATTTTATTTTCTGTTTGTGAAATAGCACATTGACAGATTAGCAAAAGAGTCAATGCAAAAAATATTTTTAATAGTTTCATATTAAACATTTAATAAATTCGAGGCAAAAGTAGTTTACCGTTTTAATAGGAGGGTTGTCTTTTCGACGAAAAGCGAGAAAGAATAGACGAAGGGGGGAGGTTAATGGTTAATGGTTAATGGTTAATGGAGAAATTTGGGGGGCGTAAAGATAAGAGTAAATTATGAAATAAAAAAAATCCCCGTAGGGGATTCATATCAATAGGCGCGAAGCGCCGATATAATTCAGCCCAATGCCGTCAGGCTTGGGTTACGAGAAATGAAACAATGATCGTTTTCGCAATCGATACGAGAAATGAAACAATGTTCGTTTCCGCAAATGAAATAGAAAACCAACAAAGGTTTTCTATTTCACAATAATTTCAGTAGTTTAAAACGGATTTATATTTAAAGCGATACCGGCTTTTAAGTACAAACCGTCAACAAAGTTAAAACTAGGTTTCATTCCACCTTCAAAGATATAAGATAAGTATATAAGACGTTCGGCTCTTTTTACTTGTTCTTCGAAAGAAGCTTTCTTACTGAGAAGAGGTTTTTTGAATTCATAACCTAATCTTAATCCGATAGGAATAACTTTTATGTTATTAGCCTTAAGATCAATTTCATATGTTTTAAGTTGGTCGCTAATTTCATCTCCATAATTAACAGCATTCGGATTTGATGCATAAAACTCAAAAGGAGATAATTTAGATATACCACCGAGAATATCAATATAAAACTTAGTATATCCGCTAATACCTCTTACTCCATAATCTTCGACATCAATAATAAGATTTTTAACATTATTGAATGCAATTCCGATATAGCCGCCCATTGTTGTTGCATTTGTAAATAATACTCCATTAATTTTAGAACTTTTTTCGGTAATATAACTGTCGAAAACAAGGTTTTCATAATCAATATCTCCAAACTTTACAGTTCCATTCATAGGAGAAGTCATTTCTTCAGCGTATTTGTAGTATAAAAACATTGTGCCGTCGGTAGCATAAACATTATTACCACGAGGAATATAATCTCCGCCTTTGTAGAAACCACCTAATCTTACTTCAGTAAATCTTCTAAATTGGCTTTTAGTTTGAATAACAGTAGAACTTATTAAAGTAAAATTACTTCCTCTATAAGAATTGGAATTTAGCACAACAGTTGCATCTTCAGTACGTACTTTATCAGAAATAATATAGCCGAGTCCAAATTCTACATCAAAATCATAACTTTTTTTATACTCAAAATCACGCTCTAATACACTTGACGTAGAAAATAGAGTTAAATCTAATGCCGGATATTGTCCGGTAAATGATGCATTAATTGTAAATTTGTCTGCAATTATTGCATTAACACCTACATTATATCCTAAATAAAAAGTTCGTGCACCATTAAAAGTTAAAGGACTAATATTGATATACATTTTTGGTATATCGTAAGGATCATCTTTTATAACACTGTATTTTACAGTATCATTTTGTGAAAAAAGAAGTATTGAGCACATTGTGCCAAAAATAAATAAAAGGGATTTTTTCATAGTTTTCTTCATTATTATATTTTTTAATTTTAATTGATGGCAAAGATAAAATTTTTTAAAAAAAACCATAAAAAAAACTAAATCAAGTAGAGATAAATAATATAAATGTGTGTTTTTGTGAAATAATAAATTATAAATATCCTTAAAGTAAAACCTTTAACAACAAAAAATACAACAATTCCACAATGAATTTAGAACTGTAGCCCAAAACACACATTCCACATCCCGCACATGCAGTATTATACAACGAAACAACAAAACGTTAATATTTCCAAAAACCCAAAGACATTTCGAAATTTATATGATAAATAGCACACAGATAATTCGTCACGCGTCACTCGTCACCCGTCACGCGTCACCCAATATCCAAAACCACAATCTTATGAGTTTACTAGATCTATTTTTTCCAAGAATCTGTTATGGCTGCAAAAAACCGTTATATGTTCACGAATATTTGCTTTGTGATTATTGTCGATTTAATTTGCCTGTAACTAATTTTCACAACACACAAAACAATGAAGTAGAACAAATCTTTTACGGAAGGGTTTATGTTGAGAAAGCCACATCTTTCATTTTTTTCAAAAAACACAGCAGCACACAATCGCTTCTACATTATTTAAAGTATAAGGGGAAATCTGAATTAGCCGTTTATTTAGGAAAAATAGCAGGAAAAGAATTGAAATTATTTTATTCTGATATAGATTTGATAATTCCCGTACCATTGCATCCAAAGAAATTAAAGTTAAGAGGATATAATCAGAGTGAAATGATTTCTAAAGGTTTATCGCGAGAATTGCAAAAGCCTATTTCAACAAATAATTTAATTAAGAAGGAACATACAGAAACACAAACACGAAAGAATAAATACAGCAGATATTTAAACATTAAGGATAAGTTTGACGTTATCAATCATATAGATATAGAGAACAAGCATGTTTTAATTGTTGATGATGTTCTTACAACTGGCGCCACGCTCGAATCTTGCATTTCCGAACTTTTGAAATACAATGTGAAAGTAAGTGTTTTTACATTAGGATTTGCAAAATAGAAATCAATAAATTTCGATATTATTAATTAACGGGCAAGCAAGAGCCTCTTCAATATTTACTCGTAATTTCTTGCAAGAAATCTCGGAGATATTTATAATTCTTTTATATCCGATTGTTGTTCCTGAGAATATTTTTTCCCATTTATTATCATTCCAACATTCAATAGAAAACTTTGAAACTCTTTGTCCTAAAGGAATATATTCTTGTAATAAAACATTGTTTATTAAAACAGGGTTTTCAAAGGAGAATTCAATCGACGCGTTGGTGATATTATCTGGCGTCGCCCAATACGAATCATAATTATTATCAATAATATTTTTCACATTAAACTTTCTTCCTCTGTTGGCACTTGCAGAAACCTTTGCTTTTGGTGCAATATTATTTTCAAAAACTTTATCTAAAGCTTCTTTAAACTCTATTAATCTCACTGAATCATTTGGATGAATTTTCCCTCTTTCGTCGGGAGGAACGTTTAACAACAAATTGCTATTTCTTCCTATAGATGTGTAATATATGCTAATCAGTTTTTCAAGAGATTTAACCTTATCATTAGTTTTTGGAGAATAGAACCAACCCGGACGAATTGAGACATCTGTTTCTGCGGGAATCCATTTTTCGCCGTTAATGTTACCATTATTAAGAATATCCTGTGCGGGAGCAAATTCTCCCGGGAAGAATCCATCGATATTAAGTGTCGCCCAATTTGTTTCGCCTGCAATTCCTTGTTCATTACCCATCCAACGGCAATCCGGACCGACATCACTAAAAATCATCGCGTCGGGTTGAAATTTATATACTGTATTATTAAACAATTGCCAATCGTATTCTTGTTTCTTTCCGTTTTCTCCTTCACCATTTGCACCATCGAACCATTGCTCAAAAACATTGCCGTAGTTAGTTAAAACTTCTTCCAACATATTTGTAAAAACAGTATTATATTCGTCTGTACCGTAGGATGGATGATTGCGATCCCAAGGAGAAAGATAAACCCCGAATTTTAATTTGTACTCTTGGCAAGCTTCAGACAATTCTTTCAGAACATCACCTTCACCGTTTTTCCATTCACTTTCTCTAACAGTATGATTGCTATATTTACTTGGCCAAAGGCAAAATCCGTCATGATGTTTTGCTGTAATAATAATACCTTTCATTCCTGCTGCGGAAGCAGTAGCTGCCCATTGTTTACAATCCAATTCCGTCGGATTAAATACCTCAGGAGATTCATTTCCTAATCCCCATTCAACATGAGTAAAAGTATTTGGTCCGAAATGAACGAACATATAATACTCCAACTTTTGCCATTCAATTTGTTTTTTTGAAGGAATTTTGCCGTAAGGTTCGGGAGCTTTTGTATTAATGCAAGAAAAAATTGTTAATACATTAATAAAAAGCAAGATATAAAAATATTTTACAAATTTCATGGTAAAAAAATTGATTTATTATTTATAAAAAATAATTAATGTTTTGCATTTTCGTCGCATACCTACGGTATGCGAGGGTGCGAGATGGCGAATTTTCGGGCTACCGTTCGTAATCCCCTTTGGGGATTTTTTGTCGGGATTATCTGTTTTATCGGATTTATCGAATTTATCCATTTTATCCGTTTAATCGGATTTATCCATTTTATCGGATTTATCGAATTTATCCATTTTATCGATTTTATCCGTAGAGACGTTGTACACAACGTCTCTACAATCCTCACATTATCTCATCAAACCTCTCGCTTTCATATATGGAATGCTCGAAGGTTCTTGTCCGCGGAAATTGTAATATTGTTTCATTGCTTCATCGTTGCCGCATTCGGTTAGGATGTATTTACGGAATTTCGCAGCCAAATCTTGGTTGAAAAGATCTCCTGAATCCACAAAAGCTTGATAAGCATCTTTATCAAGAACTTCTGCCCAAGTATAAACATAATATCCTGCAGCGTATGCGTCGCTACTGAAAATATGTCCGAAATATGTTGAACGGTAACGTGGAAGAATTTCCGGAATTAAACCGTATTTTGTCATAATATCTTTTTCGAAAGTGTTAACATTATGATCATCCACCATAGATTTGTTATGCCATGCGAGATCAAGTAAAGTTGCAGCAAGCAATTCTGTTGTATTAAAACCGGTATTGAAAGTACTTGTGTTTTGAATCTTCTTAATTAATGCATCAGGAATTGCTTCATCTGTTTTGTAATGTTTTGCATAAACTTTTAACATTTCAGGTTCAGAACACCAATTTTCAAGAATTTGTGATGGAAGTTCAATCATATCTCTCGGAATATCGGCGCTAAGACGGCTGTATGGACTGTATGAAAATAATCCTTGTAGTGCATGACCAAATTCGTGGAATAAAGTTTCAGTTTCATCAAAGGTAAGCAATGCAGGAAGGTCGTTAGTAGGTTCTGTAAAATTACATGTAATTGTAACGATAGGGTGTATTTTGTTGCCGTTAATATCGGCTCCGCCATCTCTTAACATTGAGCACCATGCACCTTGACCTTTTCCCGGACGTGGAAAATAATCCAAATACAATAAACCAATATGGTCGCCATTCGATTCATTAACTTCAAAGACTTCAACTTCAGGTAAATATGTAGGAATATTATTAAGTTGTGTAAAAGTAATTCCGTACAATTTATTGCTTAAATAAAACATTCCATCTCTAACATTTTCAAGTTTAAAATATGGTTTAAGCTCGTTTTCGTCAAGGTTATATTTTTCTTTACGAAGTTTTTCTGCGTAGTACCACCAATCCCAAGATTCTAAATTAAACTTGTTACCTTCTTTATTGCTAATTCTTTGTAATTCTTTTAATTCATCTTTTGCAACACTAAGCGCAGGATGCCAAATATCAGTAATAAAATCTAATACTGTATTAGTTTGTTTCGCCATATTATTTGATATTTGATAATCTGCAAATGACCTATATCCTAAAAGATTAGCTTTTTGTACTCTAAGGTTTGTAATTTCATTTATGATGTTTTTATTATCATTTTCATTATCATTGTTGCAGCGCATGTAATACGCATTATAAAGTTTTTCGCGCAACTCCCTTTTTTCAGAGAATTGAAGGAACGGCAACATTGAAGGTTTCTTTGTTGTGAACAACCATTTTCCATCATTTCCATCGTTCTTAGCAGCAATTGCAGCCGCAGCGATTACATTCTCAGGCAATCCGGCAAGGTCTTCTTTATTATCGATATATAACTTATAACTATTTGTTTCTGCTAAAAGATTTTCATCAAATTGTAAAAATAACTTTGATAATTTTCCGTTGATTTCCTTTAATGTTTCTTTGTCTTCAAGAGATAAATTTGCTCCGCTTCTAACAAAATCATCAAAATATTTTTCAACAACACGTATTTGATATTTGTCAAGATTGCTTTCATGACGCATTTCATAAACAGTTTTAATTCTTTCAAATAGCTTGTCGTTTAAAGATATTTCATCGTTGTGCAAAGATAGCATAGGAAAAATCTTTTGCGCCAAAGCTTGCATTTCATCATCAATGTTATTTGATAAAATGCAATAGAAAGCTAAGCAAGCTCTGTTGAGGTCTTCGCCAGACTTATCATAAGCAAGAATTGTATTTTTGAAATTAGGTTTTTCCTTATTGTTAATTATTGTATGAATTTCTTTTGTATGCTTCTCAATACATGCTTCAATTGCCGGCAAGTAATGTTCCGTTTTTATTTTATCAAAAGGAGGAACTCCAAAAGGAGTGTCATAAGCTTGAAGTAAAGGATTATTCATGTTTTCGTTTTTTTCAGTTTTCTGATTGTTACATGCTGTAAAACCCACACATATAGTGAGTATTAGAATTAATGTTTTTTTCATATGACAAATTTTTTATGATTGCAAAGATAGTTATCTTTCATATAAATAAATCTATCTTTGCAAAAATCTTCATCATGTAATGGCAAAAAATAAAATCATAAAAAAAACTTTTCCCGTTTTAAATATGGGCTGCGCTGCTTGTGCCGCTAAAATTGATAAAATGCTTAATACGCTGGATGGCATCGAACAAGCTGCCGTTAATTTTGCATCTTCTTCTGTAATCGTCGAATTTAATCCTGATGTAACTTCTCCTGAAAAAATTCGCCAAGCTGTTCAAAATATTGGCTACGATATTATTATTGAAGATGATAAAAATACTTCCGATGAACTCGATCTAATTCATCAAAAAAAGTTTAAACAGTTGAAAAATCGGACAGTTGGAGCGATAATTCTTTCTGTGCCGATTTTTATTATCGGAATGTTTTTTATGAATATGCCTTATGCGAATATCATAATGTGTGTACTTTCAACGCCTGTGGTCTTTTGGCTCGGAAGAGATTTTCATATCAGCGCATGGAAACAATTGAAATACGGCTCGGTAAGTATGGATACTTTGGTTGCATTAAGTACCGGAATCGCGTATTTTTTTAGTTTGTTTAATATGATATTTCCGCAATTTTGGATTTCACGCGGAATTACGCCGCATGTTTATTTCGAAGCATCGAGCGTTATTATTGCTTTCATCCTGCTGGGCAGGTTACTCGAAGAAAAAGCAAAAGGAAATACTTCTTCGGCAATAAAAAAACTTATGGGACTGCAACCGAAATCGGTTATAATAATAGATGAAAACGGCAAACAAAAAGAGGTTTCTATCGATAAGATAAAAAAAGGCGATGTAATAATTGTAAAACCAGGAGAAAAAATTGCCGTTGATGGAATTGTGGTTGACGGAAATTCTTACGTTGATGAAAGCATGTTGAGCGGCGAGCCGACAGCAGTTTTAAAAGAGAAAGATTCGAAAGTTTTCGCAGGAACAATTAATCAAAAAGGTAGTTTTAATTTTATGGCTGAAAAAGTCGGTGATGAAACTATGCTTGCGCAAATCATTCAAATGGTGAAAGATGCGCAGGGAAGCAAGGCGCCGGTTCAAAAGTTAGTCGATAAAATTGCATCTGTTTTTGTTCCGGTAATAATTGGAATTGCTGTTTTATCTTTCGTTTTATGGATAATTTTTGATAGTGCCAACGGCGTTACTCATGGTTTGCTCGCAATGGTTACAGTTCTCATTATTGCTTGTCCTTGCGCGCTCGGATTGGCTACGCCGACTGCAATTACTGTTGGAATTGGAAAAGGTGCGGAGAATGGAATATTGATTAAGGATGCCGAAAGTTTGGAAGTTGCGAAAAAAGTCGATGCAATAGTGTTGGATAAAACAGGCACCATTACTGAAGGAAAACCTGTTGTTACAAACATTATCTGGTTAAATGACAATGATAACAAAAAAGATATCTTCTATAATCTCGAAAAACTTTCGGAACATCCGCTCGCTGATGCAATAACACAATATTTTATTGATTCGAAAATTGTTGAAATTAATAATTTCGAAAGTGTTACAGGTAGGGGAATCAAAGCCTTTGTTGACAACGAACAATATTTTGCCGGAAACCGAAAGTTCCTTGCTGAAAATAATATCAAAGTAAACCAACAATTATCGGAACAAGCGGAGAAATGGACGACAAATACGGTAATTTGGTTTGCAGACGCAGAACAAGCTTTAGCTGTTATTGGTATAACCGACAAAATTAAGGAAAATTCAAAAGAAGCTATTAATGAGCTGAATAATTCAGGGATTGAAGTTTATATGTTAACAGGTGATAATGAATCAACTGCGAGAGAAATCGCAGCAACAGTCGGGATTAAACATTACAAATCGGAAGTATTACCTAATGAAAAATCCATTTTTGTAAAACAATTGCAATCGGAAGGAAAGATTGTCGCAATGGTTGGTGATGGTATCAATGACAGTGCTGCTTTGGCGCAAGCAGATCTGAGTATCGCAATGGGAAAAGGCAGCGATATTGCAATGGATGTTGCAAAAATGACAATCATTTCATCTGATTTGAATAAGATTCCGCAAGCAATCCGACTTTCAAAGCTGACGGTTAAAACCATCAAACAAAATCTTTTCTGGGCATTTTTTTACAATCTGATTGCAGTTCCTATTGCTGCCGGAGTTCTTTATCCGATAAATGGATTTCTATTAAACCCAATGATTGCCGGTGCAGCGATGGCATTTAGCAGCGTAAGTGTTGTTACCAATAGTTTGCTTTTGAAGAGGAAAAAATTGAATGTGCCCTTGCCCTGACTTTATCGATTTTATCTGCTTTATCGATTTTATCGATTTTATCGACGTTATCTATTTTATCTATTTTATCTGCTTTTTCTACAGGACAAACGCATTAAATGTTATTCCCATCGGGAATCCATATCAATAAAAAACGTGTTCAATCGTACGAACACAAAACCTTGTAGGTTTCACATCATCTAATTGGTGTTAAATGTACAACGGGTATAAGCTAATTACAACAAAAAGTCCTCAAAATTATTTCTATGTATAATCTCAAATGAACTATTTGGATAATTTTCAAGAAATTGTTTTGGTTCTTTATATTTCGCATCCGGGTTCCATTTGAACTCATACGCTTGAATTTTGCCATCTCCTTCTTCAATATAATCTATTTCCTTTTGACTTGTTGTTCGCCAAAACCAAGAGTGTCGTATCATTTCATCATATTCCAACTTTTTTTGCCTTTCCGAAATAAGAAAATTTTCCCATAAAGCTCCTATATCATTTCTTGTTTCTAAAATAGAAAAATTAGAAATCAATGCATTACGAATTCCATTGTCATAAAAATAGATTTTTTTACTATGCTTTAGCTCATCTCTCATATTTCTACTAAAAGAATACAATCTAAAAATAATGAAACATTGTTCTAATAAAACAATATATTTTTCTATTGTTTTAGTGTCCAAACCGCAGATTTGTCCGAGTTCGTTATAAGAAACTTGTGAACCAACTTGATAAGCAATAGCTTGTAGAAGTTTTATCAACTTTTCAGATTTCTTTATGCGTTCCCACATTAAAACATCCTTATATAAGTAACTGTCCGAAAGTTGTCTCAAGATTTCCCTTTCATCACCTGGATTATTAATAACATCAGGGTAATAACCAAAAACCAAACGATGAGGAATTAGTCGTTTTTCCTCAAGCAAACCATGATGAAGTACCATTTCTTCAAATGAAATAGGATACATTGTATATTCCCATTTTCTTCCAGTTAAAGGTTCATTAATTTTATTGGAAAGGTCAAAAGAAGCACTTCCGGTAGCAATAAGTTGAATTTCAGGAATTTGATCGGTAATTAATTTTAACTTGACGCCAACATCATTTATTCTTTGTGCTTCGTCGATAACGACATATTTTTTTGAACCTAATATAGATATCAATCGCGAAGATGTTATGTTTTCAAAAAGCATTTGTACATCCGGATCATCACCATTAAGCCATATCATCTCGGGGGAATTGTTAAACAGTTCTTTAATCATAGTTGTTTTTCCCACTTGACGAGCTCCCATTATTATTATTGCTTTTCCTGTAAATAATCTTTCGTGGATATTATTTTCAAGTTTTCTATGTATCATAATAGATTTTTTTGCAAAAATAATAATTTTTTGGAATACAATCCATAAATTTCGCTATTTTTATGGATTTAAATCCACAAATTTTGCCTTTTTTGTGGATTGTAATCCATGAATTTTGTTAAAATTAATCAACTTGCTGATTAACATAAAGTAATAGTCATAAAAAAAGCATGTAAAATTTTACATGCTTTAAATCCTTATTTATTGCTGATTATTATTGTCCTAAAATCCAAGCAAAGATTAAAGGAGCAACAATAGTTGCGTCTGACTCGATAACAAAGCTCGGAGTATCAACATCTAATTTTCCCCAAGTAATTTTTTCATTAGGAATACATCCCGAATAAGAACCGTAAGAAGTTGTAGAGTCGGTAATTTGGCAGTAGTAACGCCATTTTTGAATATTATCTTTTTCCAAATCTTGTTCCAACATCGGAGCAACACACATTGAGAAATCGCCGGCAATTCCGCCGCCAATTTGGAAGAATCCGATACCGTGACCTACTGAATTTTTTTCATAAAAATTGGCAAGCCACACCATATATTCGATTCCGCTTTTTACTGTTGATGCTTTCAGTTCGCCTTTAATAACGTATGAAGCGAAGATGTTTCCCATTGTAGAATCTTCCCAACCCGGAACAACAATTGGCAGGTTGCGTTCAGCAGCTGCTAACATCCACGAATTTTTCGGGTCGATTTCGTATTCATCTTGTAAAACTCCACTTAACAGTAATTTATACATATATTCGTGTGGAAAATAACGTTCACTTTTAGCTTCTGCATCTTTCCATATTTTTTCGATATGGTGTTGAATTTTGCGGAAAGCTTCTTCTTCAGGAATACAAGTATCGGTAACACGGTTGTACTTGTTTTTCAACAAATTCAATTCGTCTTGCGGTGTCAAATCGCGATATTTAGGAATTCTTTTGTAGTGTGAATGAGCTACCAAATTCATAATATCTTCTTCAAGATTAGCACCTGTACAACTGATTATGTCGATTTTACCTTGACGAATCATTTCTGCCAAGGAAATGCCCAATTCAGCAGTACTCATAGCACCTGCAAGCGAAACAAGCATTTTGCCTCCGGCAGTTAAATGTGCTTCGTAACCTTTAGCTGCATCAACAACCGTAGCAGCATTAAAATGCAAAAAATTTCTTTCTAAAAATTGAGAAATAGGACCTTTCATTTTATATCTGTTTTAGTTAAAATTAATAATCGAAAAAGACAGGGACTGATTTTGTCCGCCAATGACCATATAAAATTTGGGCTCAAAATTAATATATTTTTTTGGAATGCGTAAGATTTTAGCAAAAAGATTGATTCTGATTTTTATTAAATACAAAAAAGACAATATTATTCTTTTTCTACCCTCTTCAATTCGCCATCTATTATCACCAATTTCTTCTTGATTTTCGTATTTGGCTGGCGGGTGGTTTTATCAAAATACACTTTATACGATACTATTGGGACCAAAAATAATAATAGAAAGTTAACGTATTTAACCATAAATATATTTAATAAAAATTTAAGGAAGAGTCTGTCTCAAAAGATAAAAATAGCACACGGATGACACAGATGCGACTGATAACCACAGAAAGAAATTTCTTTTGTGTTTGATATTCAAATTATTGTGAATATCGAAAAACAGTGTAAATCTGTATAATCCGTGCCATCTGTGTGCTAATCGGACATTTGAGACAGCGTCATTCATATTTTGTAGAGTT
>JAJDHA010000049.1 GCA_030265965.1 Odoribacter sp. OttesenSCG-928-L07 | reverse complement strand
CCTAAAGGGGACTTTGGCATTTTCATCACATCATCACATCACCCTTTGCACCGTTGCCTGAGCCTGTCGAATGCAACACTAACATTGGGGCTTCGACAAGCTCAGCCCCCGTCATCACATCACTATCTCATTCTCCATTCTCCATTCTCCATTCTCAATTCTCCATTCTCCCTCCTCATCGTTAATAATTTATAATTACCAGCCATTTTGGCAGTTGCTTATTTGCTTTGGTATATTTGTTGATATTGTCACGAGTCTCCAATTATAAAAATTAAAATTATGAGAAAGAAAAGTCTAACTTTGCTATTATTAGCATTTATAAGTGTTTTGTTACCATCAAAAACTGTCTTTGGTCAGTTAGGTAATCCTGATTTTGTTGATGCTTCGGAAAAAAGCACTCAGGCTGTTGTGCACATTAAAACAGAGTTTGTTCGCAAAAATCATCTTTATGATTATTATTTTGATCTCAGAGATTTGTTTAACTATCCGAACAGAGGCTCTGCACCTGTGATCGCTACAGGTTCGGGCGTTATTATTTCTTCTGACGGATATATAGTTACCAATAATCACGTTGTTCAAGATGCTATCAAAGTTGACATTACGTTAAATGATAAACGATCGTATGCAGCAGAGGTAATAGGTACAGATCCTTCAACTGATTTGGCATTATTGAAAATCGATGAAAGAAATTTACCTTATCTAACTTTTGGCGATTCAGACAAAGTGAGAGTAGGAGAGTGGGTACTTGCAGTAGGTAATCCATTAAATCTAAACTCAACAGTTACTGCAGGAATTGTTTCAGCAAAAGCAAGAAATATTAATATTTTGCCGAATACACAAAATACTTCAGCTATTGAATCTTTTATTCAAACAGATGCTGCATTAAATTCAGGTAATAGCGGCGGCGCTTTAGTAAACACTAATGGCGAACTTATTGGTATTAATACGGCAATTGCCAGCGGAACAGGATACTTTGCAGGATATTCTTTCGCAATTCCTGTCAATATTGTGAAAAAAGTTGTTGCTGATTTACGCGAATATGGAAAAGTTCAAAGAGCTTTACTTGGCGTGAAAATAAATGATATTGATAATTCGTTTGCAGTTCAAGAAAATTTGAAAGTATTAAATGGTGTTTATGTAAATGATGTAACAGATACAGGTAACGCAAAATCTGCCGGTATTAAAAAAGGTGATGTGATTACTGCTGTTGATGGTAAAAATGTAGGTTCAACATCTGAATTAATGGAGAAAATCGGACAATATAGTCCGAATGAAACTGTCAAAATTACAGTAAATAGACAAGGTAAGCAGATGAATTATGATGTGCGCCTGGCAGGTGAAAACGATTCATCAAAGAAACAGATCACTTCTACATCAGCAAATTTTAATAAATTATTAGGTGCGGAAATAAAAAATGCAACAAAAAACGATTTGACAAAATATAATGCAACAAATGGCGTTATAATATCTAAAGTGCAAGATGGCGTCTTGAAATCTGCAGGGATAAAAGATGATTTTTTGATTACTAAAGTAGATCATGTTAGTATTAGAAATTCGGATCATCTTATTGAAATTCTGTCGAATAAAAAAGGCGGCGTTCTTGTAGAAGGCAAATATCCCAACGGGATGAAAGCTTATTACGGCTTTGGTATGTAATTAACATACTAAACATTTTTTGATTTAAGGTTCTTGATACACAATTTTTGTGTGTCAAGAATCGTTATAGTTTTTTTGACTTGAATAAAATTAGTATTAATTAATTATAATTTATGTAAAGGAATTTTACGATGCGACAATTAAAAATTTCAAAATCTATTACTAATCGAGAAGTAGCTGCTCTCGATAAATATCTGTCTGATATTAGTAAAGAACAACTTATCTCACCTGAAGAAGAAGTTGAGTTAGCTCAAAAAATAAAAGCAGGTGATGATAAAGCTCTCGAAAAATTAGTAAATGCTAATTTAAGATTTGTTGTTTCTGTTGCTAAACAATATCAGAATCAAGGATTAAGTTTACCTGACCTTATCAATGAAGGAAATGTAGGCTTAATAAAGGCAGCAAGAAAATTTGATGAAACCAGAGGTTTTAAGTTTATCTCTTACGCTGTTTGGTGGATTCGCCAATCAATTTTACAAGCATTAGCAGAACAATCAAGAATAGTGCGCTTACCATTAAACCAAGTTGGTACAATAAGCAAAATTAAAAAAGAATATTCTCGCTTAGAACAAAGCTTGCAAAGAGTTCCTTCCGCTGCGGAAATAGCTGATAGCTTGGACCTTCCTGATAGTAAGGTTGATTCGGCTTTCAGAATGAATCTGAAAACCGTATCGGTAGATGCTCCTTTACCAAATGAAGAAGGTAACTGCTTGCTCGATGTATTAAATAGTAACTCAAATCCTGATCCGGATTCAATGTTAATGGATGAATCTCTTTCATTAGAAATTCAAAGATCACTTTCTCTTCTTAATGATAAAGAAAGAGAGATACTTATGCTCCATTTCGGAATTGGAATAGGATATAGCTTGACTTTAGAAGAAATAGGTACAAAATACGGACTCACTCGTGAGAGAGTAAGACAAATAAAAGAAAAAGCATTGAGAAGATTGAGATCCAATCTTAGATGCAATAATCTTAAACCGTTTTTAGGCTAAAATTAACTTTTTTTTATATCTTTGCCGTTTGACATTTATTGATTGACAATATGAATCAAACAAAGTACGTTTTTGTTACAGGCGGTGTTGCTTCTTCCTTAGGAAAAGGTATAATTTCTGCTTCTTTGGGTAATCTCTTGAAAGCAAGAGGTTTTAGAGTTGCTATCCAAAAACTTGACCCTTACATTAATGTTGATCCGGGAACGCTAAATCCTTATGAACATGGTGAATGCTATGTTACTGAAGATGGCGCTGAAACTGATCTCGACCTCGGACATTATGAAAGATTTCTTAATGACCCTACTTCAATGCGGAATAATGTTACAACAGGAAAAATTTATAAATCCGTGATTGAAAAGGAAAGACGTGGCGATTTTCTCGGTAAAACTGTTCAAGTTATTCCTCATATTACTGATGAAATCCAATATTGGATTAAAACCCTCGCTAAAAATGGTAATTATGATTTCGTAATTACAGAAATCGGCGGAACTGTCGGTGATATTGAGTCTTTGCCTTATATAGAAGCAGTTAGACAAATGAAATGGGAACTCGACGACCGTTGTGTTTCTATTCATCTTACTTTAGTACCTTATCTTAAAGCTGCAGGTGAACTCAAAACTAAACCTACACAACATTCTGTAAAAACTTTGCTTGAACAAGGATTACAACCTGATATTATTGTTTGTAGAACGGAACTTGATCTTGATAATTCAATTAAAAGAAAAATTGCTCTGTTCTGTAACGTCTCTGAAACGGCTGTAATTCAGTCAATAGATGCTGATACTATTTATAGAGTGCCTTTGCAAATGCGTGACGAAGGTCTTGATATTGAAGTTCTGAAAAAGACAAAATGCACAAACTATCCTGAACCGGATATGAAGGAATGGAAAGATTTTCTGAACAGATTAGATAATCCGAAACATGAAGTTAATGTTGCGCTTGTTGGAAAATATACCGAACTGAAAGATGCATATAAATCTATTCTTGAAGCTTTTACTCATGCTGGTGCTACCCAACTGTGTAATGTTAACGTTCATCGTATTAGCTCGGAACTCTTCGAAGAAAATAATCCGGAAGATTTGCTTGCCGGAATGGATGCAGTTCTCGTTGCTCCCGGCTTCGGAGAAAGAGGAATTGAAGGAAAAATTAACACGATAAAATACGTTCGTGAAAATAATATTCCATTCTTAGGTATTTGCTTGGGAATGCAATGTGCTGTTATTGAGTTCGCAAGAAATGTTATAGGAATGAAAGGAGCTCATTCAACAGAAATAAATCCAAATGCTGAATGTCCCGTAATAGATATTATGGAAATGCAAAAGAAAATTGCAGGCCTCGGCGGTACTATGCGTTTGGGTAATTATGATTGTCACTTAATTGATGGGACAGTCGCTCATTCAGTCTATAACGAAGATAATATCAAAGAAAGACATAGACATAGATATGAGTTTAATAATGACTATAAAAATGATTTTTTAAATAAAGGAATGATTTTTTCAGGAATAAATGAAAAAGATAATTTGGTTGAAATCATAGAATTACCTAATCATCCATGGTTTGTTGGAGTACAATTTCATCCTGAATACAAAAGTACAGTTTTATCGCCGCATCCGCTTTTTGTCGGATTTATTAAAGCGGCAATTGAAAATAAAAATAAATAATTAACCTCGGAAAATAGATGAATAAAAGTAATATACTTGGCATAGTTTTAATTTTTTTATTAATTGGCCTATATTCATGGTGGAACTATAAACCTCTTACGGAAGAAGAAAAATTAGCTCAAGAACAACGTCGTGATTCTATCATGAGAGTTCAGCTAAGAGCAGATTCAATCCGACTTGTTCAAGCAATGCAACAAGAGTTACTTGAATTAAATAATCAAGAAAAACTCGCTGATCTCCCTGATGAAAAAGTTGAAGAAAGAAATAAATTGTTAACTGATAAATTCGGCGCTTTTGCTAATTCTGCACTTGGAGAAGAGGAGTTTTATACTGTTGAAACAGAAAAACTGAAATTAACTTTTACTAACTTAGGAGGTAAACTCTACTCAGTTCAACTAAAAGAGTTTCAAACATACGACTCATTACCACTAATTCTATTCGAAGGTAAATCAAATCATTTCGGTATTAGTTTCTTCTCAAACAATAGACTTATTGAAACAGAAAAACTTTTCTTTACTGCTTCTGAAAATAATACTGAAATTATTGTAACAGATGAATCGGGATATCACTTTGATTTTAAGGTATATCCCTTAATAAATGATTCTGTTGATAAATCTAAATATATCGAGTATTCTTACTACATTCCTTATAATGATTATATGATAGATGTAAGTCTTAATATGGTTGGCATGGGAAATACTGTCTCATCGCACCATGGATTAGTTGACTTACTTTGGTCTGTTGATATGCGTCAACAAGAAAAATCTAAGGAAAACCGATTAAATGGAACAAATATTTATTATAAATTTACCGGAGATAAAGATGTTAACAATATAACAGAAAATAAAGATGGAAATAAAAAATTGCCGGTTAAAACACAATGGGTTTCATTTAAACAACAATTTTTTACTTCATCATTAATTGCCAAAAATGGTGATGCATTTATGTCGGGAGAAGTTACTTCTGAAGTCAATAAAATAAAAAGCGATAATATTCCGAGATATAACAAAACGATGAAAGCTGACATGGTTATCCCATATTCAGGTGAAGCATCGGAGTCTTTTGATATGTCAATGTATTTCGGTCCAAACAAATTTAAAGAATTAAAAAAATACGATATTCAGTTAGAAGACCAAATTAACCTTGGTAACTTCTTTTTAGTTAGATGGATAAATAGATATGGAGTATTAACAGTATTTAATTTTTTAGAACAGTTTAATTGGAATTACGGATTGATTATATTGATTTTAACCTTAATGTTAAAATTAATATTATTTCCAATTACCTATAAATCTTACATGAATGGTGCAAAGATGAGGGCTATTAAACCCGAGTTGGATGTGCTGAACGCAAAATATCCTTCTCAGGATGATGCAATGAAAAAGCAGCAAGAAACAATGGCTGTATATAAAAAGTTTGGAATTAATCCTATGTCGGGATGCTTGCCGCAACTCTTGCAGTTCCCGATATTAATTGCGATGTTCCGTTTCTTCCCTGTTTCATTCGAGTTAAGACAACAATCATTCCTTTGGGCAACCGACTTATCTTCATACGATTCCATACTTGATCTGCCGTTCAATATTCCTTTCTACGGTAATCATGTTAGTTTGTTTACACTATTAATGACTGTATCTACAATTATTTATACAAGAATAAATAATAAAACTATGGGACAAACTAATCAGCCAGGAGTGAAGTTTATGCTTTATCTCATGCCGATTATGTTCCTTGGAATTTTTAATAGTTATCCGGCTGCATTAAGTTATTATTACTTGTTGACAAACTTAATAACTTTTGCTCAAATGTACATTATTGGAAAAGTAGTTTCGCAAGAGAAATTGAGAGACAAAATGTTACTTAAAGCAGCAGCTACAAAAGCTAATCCTAAAAAAGGTAAATCGAAATGGCAGCAAAAGCTTGAAGAAATGCAAAAAATGCAACAAGCTCAAGCTCGTGAAAATGCTAAAAGAAAAAAATAAAAAATAGTTTTAATTAAGCATTATGGCAAGATATTTGCTTAGGTGCAAAATTTGATTGTAAAAAAATACATCAAATTAATATAAACAACATAAAATATAAATTATGCAAAAATTTGCTACATTGATTTGTTTAGCTGTAATTTGCTTTACAAGTTTCGGACAAACTACAGGTCCTAAAATTGAATTTGATAATACATCTCACAACTTCGGTGAAATTTTAGTTGGAGCAAAGGATGTAACTCACGATTTTATTTTTACGAATACCGGCGATGAACCTTTAATGATTACTAACGCTAAGGCTACTTGCGGTTGTACAGTTCCAAAATGGACTAAAACTCCGGTTATGCCCGGTGAAACAGGTACGGTTTCGGTTACTTATACCTCTACTCGATCTGCAACTGCTAATCCCTTCGGTAAAACTGTAACAATAACTACTAACGGTACTCCTGAAAGAGTTGGATTGACAATTAAAGGACATGTTGTAAAAGAACTTTCTAAATTCTCGGAAGGTGTGATAGATAACAGTATTATTGATTTGGGCGAATTTAAAAATAATAAAACTTATGATAAAAGTTTAATTATTCGTAATGCCGGAACAATAGATTTGAATATATTAAGTGTTGATATTGACAATGATCATGTAACAGCAAATATTCCTAACGGTCCGATTGCTCCTAATGAAGCAGCTGAGATTATTCTGAAAATTAATACAAAAGGATTAGCTGAAAAACACGAAGAAATTGAAATCAATGTTACAGTAAAAACAGATTCAGGAAAAACTCCGGAAAATAAAGCGGTAATCAAAGGAATAAGAAAATAGTAGAGAATAATATATCGAAAAACAAAAAAGTCGTTCAATTAGAACGACTTTTTTTGTGTCGGAATGGCGAGACTCGAACTCGCGACCTCTTGACCCCCAGTCAAGCACGCTAGCCAACTGCGCCACATCCCGAACTTTTTTTATTTCAGTTTTGAGATTGCAAAGATAGTTTATTTAATTGAAAATTGAGAGTTGAAAGTTGAAAATTATTTCCAACACTAACCACTACTATTTCTAATTTTTAATTGTTGCTAAAATGATACAAGTAAGGATAATCCTGCCGGCAACATAAAGTTATTACCGATTGCAATGCAGTCAATATAAGGCTGAAGCTTAATGTTAAATGCAGACATATTGCGAATATCACGAATGTACATATTTTTAATTTTGGCAACATTTACTGCATCAACAATATCAAATATTTTGATCGTAATCATCCCTGCTATTCCACTAAATAACATTATTATGCCTGAATTATATAAACTTGTTGAGTATGAAAATATACCATTAAACATAAAAATGAATCCGGTGTAAGATAATGCAAAGCAACCAAGAGAGCCGCCAAAATATGCAGAACCTCTGCCAAGTTCACCACAAATCATTTGCCCTAAACCCGGAACTACAGACGAACAAATACCAATAATTAGTGGATTGTGTGCATCAGAATAATGCCTGGTATAATAATTTACATTATATAATTTTTTATATTCTCTATATAACATATTTGGTCTTATTCCTTCCTGACTTGTAGTGTAGGGAGCATTGTACGGGTCAAATGTAGAATTGGTTTGTGCCTGCTGTAAAAAAATATCTTTTCTCCCATCATTATATCTTATCATTATGATATCTGAAGTTGGGATTGTGTAAGTTGGGCCGTCAAAATAATCAAACTTTTTATACCTAACTTCTGTGTCGTCGATATTAATCACAACAGCTTGAATATCTTCTCCATTTATCTTTGTTATGATGTCTTGAGAAAAACAGTAAGTAATTCCAAATATTAACATATAAAAGAAAATAACAATTTTTTTCATAATCTGAAATTTGGAATCTGAAATTTGGAATCTGAAATCTAAAATTAAAACGATACAATCATTGTTTCATTTACGTAAACAAACATTATTTCATTTATCGTAACCCAAGCCTGACTGCGTTGGGTGAATTATATCGGCGCTGCGCGCCTATTGATATGGATCCCCTAGGGGATTTTTTTATTTCATTATTTACTCTTATCTTTACACCCCAAAAAAAATTCCATTAACCATTAACCCCATTAACCCCATTAACCATTAACACCATTCTCCCTTCTCCATTCCCAACTATTTCCTATCTTTGCACACTCAATTAATTGTAAAATTCGATGACAAATAATAAAATAGAAATAATGTCGCCGGTGGGCTCTTTTGAAGCTTTAGCTGCTGCTATTCAGGCAGGTGCGGGCTCAATATATTTTGGCGTAGATAAACTTAATATGCGTGCTCGTGCATCGGCGCAAAATTTTACCGTTCAGGATTTAAAAGAGATCTCGGAAATTTGTAGTAATAATAAGGTGAAGTCGTATCTTGCGCTTAATATTGTTGTTTACGATGAAGAAATCGAAGAGGCTTGTGCTATTATTGATGCAGCAAAAGAAAATAATATTTCAGCAATTATAGCATCAGACTTGGCTGTGATTCAATATGCTTGTAAAGTTGGTGTTGAGGTACATATTTCGACCCAATGTAATGTTTCTAATTTTGAAGCGGTAAAGTTTTATTCGCAATTTGCTGATGTTATCGTTCTTGCACGCGAACTCAATATCAGGCAAATAAAAAACATTTGTGATAAAATTAAAGAAGAAAATATTTGTGGACCTTCCGGAGAGTTATTGCAAATAGAATTGTTCGTCCACGGTGCATTGTGTATGTCGATTTCAGGAAAATGTTATTTGAGCTTGGATACTTATGGAAGTGAAGCTTCCGCAAATCGTGGTAGTTGTTATCAATTATGTCGTCGACAATATACTGTTTACGACAAAGATAGAGAGATTGAAATGGATATTGACGGCGAATACATTATGTCGCCAAAAGATTTGAAAACCATAGAATTTTTAGATCAGATACTTGCTGCCGGTGTTACAGTTTTAAAAATTGAGGGTAGGGGACGTGGTCCGGAATACGTTAAAACTGTTACTCAATGCTATAAAGAAGCTGTTGAAGCTGTAGCAAATAAATCTTTTACACAAGAAAAAATTAACAATTGGGATGAAAGATTAACAACAGTATTCAACAGAGGTTTCTGTTCCGGTTATTATTTAGGACGAAATATGATTGAATGGACTGAATTATACGGAAATAGAGCTACAAAAGTGAAGAAGTATATTGGCACAGTAACAAATTATTTTACCAAAATTAATGTTGCCGAACTCACCTTAGATGCTGACGACCTTTCTGTTGGTGATGAAATCATGATAATCGGACCAACAACAGGAGTGGAACAGTTTGTCGTTAATGAATTACATTTTGATGACAAATCTGTTGACAAAGTTGCAAAAGGAGAAGCGTGTTCAATACATTATCCCGTATA
>JAJDHA010000048.1 GCA_030265965.1 Odoribacter sp. OttesenSCG-928-L07 | reverse complement strand
GTAGAAAATCAAGAAATTTCAAGTATGATTAGCAAAGTTGAAGAAGAGATTTTCAACGAATATAATTCCAAAAAATATTTATTGACAGATATTTTGAAAAATAAGTTTGAGATTCAATCACATTTGCAATCAAGAGCTCTTGTTGAATTAAAAGTAAAAGAAGAGAAAAAGAAGAAAAAGAGTAGTAGCAACAATCCTCAAGTCGAATTTTCCGATATTAAATATCCGAAATTATATAATTTAATAAAGAGCTGGCGCGAAGCAGAAGCTACTGTAAACAATTTAAAACTTTATAATGTTTTAATTCAAAGATCATTGATTGAGATTTGTTATTATTTGCCAGAAACAAAAGAAGATTTATTAAAAATTCACGGAATTGGCAAGGTTACATTAAACAAATATGGTGACGAAATTTTAGAAATAATAAAAGAGTATATTGATGAATACGGAAGATAAAAATTGGCTAAGCAGAACTAAATTGTTACTTAAAGAAGACGGCTTAAAAAAGCTGACTAACAGCAATGTGCTGATTGTAGGAGTTGGTGGTGTTGGCGCTTATGCCGCAGAAAATATTTGCAGAGCCGGAATCGGCAAAATGACAATAATTGACGGCGACACAGTAAATATCACCAACATTAATCGACAACTTCCGGCCTTACATTCAACAGTTGACAAGTTTAAAACCGATGTACTAAAAGAACGTTTCCTTGATATTAATCCTGATTTACAAATCACAAATATCAATGAATTTATTACAGCTGATAATATCGGCGAAATACTCGACAAAGGTGATTTCACATACATCATAGACGCAATTGACAGCTTATCTCCCAAAGTTGCTTTATGTATTGAAGCAAAGAAACGTAATATTCCGATAATTTGTTCAATGGGTGCTGGTGGAAGAGTTGATCCAAATAAAGTAGAAATTACCGATATATCAAAAACATATAATGATGGATTAGCTGCGGCTTTCAGACAAAAACTAAGAAAATTAGGTATTTCTACAGGAGTTAAAGTTGTTTTTTCTTCAGAAATCGCAAGCAAAGAGGCAATGATAACTCCTGACGATGAGAACTCTCGTTCTATCAGAGGAACAATATCTTATCTTCCGGCTATTTTCGGATGTATGCTTGCCGGATATGTTATTCAACAATTGATTGTCAATAACTCTTAAAAACTTAAAATAGGTTAATATTAAAATATTATTATATTTGCAGTCTAAATATTAATAATATGATTAATTCTATTCCGTTATATACATTATTCAAAGGCTTAGAACAGCTTGATTCTGTACGATTAAACTTTAGTCCGCAAGGAATAACCCTAATGAACATCATTATTGCATTTATTATGTTTGGTGTTGCATTAGGAATAAAACCTTCACATTTTAAAGATGTATTTTTAAATCCAAGGGCAGTAATTGTCGGATTAATATCACAATATGTTTTATTACCTGCAATGACTTTCGGTTTAGTTTGGATTTTGAAACCTACGCCAACAGTTGCTTTAGGAATGATTCTTGTTGCAGCTTGTCCCGGTGGAAATATTTCAAATTTTATTTCTTCAATGGCAAAAGCAAACGTTGCATTATCAGTAAGTTTAACCGCAATATCAACTGTTGTTTGTTTGTTTATGACACCTTTGAATTTTGCAATTTGGGGAGGACTTTACGCGAAAAACTCACCATTATTGGTGCCTTTAGAAATAGATCCGATGCAAATGTTTTACACAGTTGTAATATTACTTGGAATACCCGTTGCATTAGGAATGTTTATTTCATCAAAATTTCCTAATTTCACACTTAAAATAATAAAATATGTAAAATATGCTTCAATATTTGCTTTTGTCGGATTTATAATCGGCTCATTTGCAGCTAATTTTACACATTTCATAAACTATATTAACTTAATATTTTTAATTGTATTAATCCACAATGCCAGCGCTTTATTTGTAGGATATATGTTCCCATGGGCATTAAGATTAAAACAAAATGATTGTAGAACAATCTCAATTGAAACAGGCATTCAAAATTCTGGATTAGGTTTAGCATTGATTTTCAACCCTAAAATATTTCCGCCGGAATTAGAATTAGGCGGAATGGCTTTCATTGCTGCATGGTGGGGAATTTGGCATGTAATATCCGGATTTATTATTGCAACACTTTGGAGTAAAAGAAGATTGAGAGATATTAAATTAGATTAAGATGGTTTTTAAACACGATTATAGATATGCTGTATTAAAATATATAGTAGATCTTGGATTCAGATTTAACTTTAGGAAACTTGTTTATATTGATAAAAAGAATATCCCTGATGATGTTCCGATAATATTTGCGCCAACTCATAGAAATGCTGTAATGGACGGATTGGCAGAAGTTTATATCAGCAGCAAAAAACAAGTTGTTTTTTTAGCAAGGGCAGATATTTTTGGAAATAAATTTGTTGATTGGCTGCTGGAAGGTCTAAAAATTTTGCCAATATATCGACTCCGTGACGGACAAGAAAATTTAGACAAAAATGTTCAGATTTTTAAAGATTGTAAAACCGTTCTTGATAACGGAAACGCATTGTGTCTTTTCCCTGAAGCAAAACATAATCCAAAACAATCACTTCTACCATTACAAAAGGGTATCGCACGAATTGCTATTCAAACAGAAGCACTTAGTGATTTTAAACAAAATATTAACATTGTTCCCGTAAGCATTTTCTATACTGAGAAACAAGCTTTTTTATCTGATGTTTATGTAACTTTTGGGCAACCAATTAAAGTTTCCGAATATAAAAAATACTACGAAGAAAACCCAAACTTAGCTGTAAATCAATTACGAAATGATCTTGATGCAAGGCTAAGATTGACAACAGTAGATATTTCAAATGATCCGTATTATAACTTTTACACCTATTGTTTAGATCTTGCCGGCGAGGAAGTTGCAAAAAAACATTTTCCAAAAGATAAAGATAGATTGGTTAAAGCATACAGAGCAATTGATAATAAGTTGGATGATTTATACGAAAATGACAGACCAAAATTTCTTGAAATTACCGACGATTTCGGTAGAGCGTATTCTATTTTAAGATCCTATCATTTAGACACAAAAGATAAAATCAAGAAGCCTAAAACATGTTGCGGAATTTTATTAAGAATTTTATCACTAATAATATCTTTACCCATCGCTTTATACGGATTTATTAATACGATTTTCCCAATATTAATTTACATTCTGTTAAGAAAGAAAATAAAAGACGTTCAATTTATTGCATCAATAAGAACAGTGCTTGGCATTGTCGCATTACCAATTTTCTATGTCTTACAAGCAGTAATACTTGGAATTGTTACGCACAATTGGTTATGGGCGTTGTATTATTTTATTTCCATGCCTTTAACATTTTATTTTGCAAGCTATTGGAGAAAATGGTGTAAACAAATTCCACGAATGATAAAAGTTCGTAAGTTTGCAAGAAGACATAAAGAAGATTGGGAATATGTGCTTTCTGTTACCAAATTCGAAATTTAGCACACAGATAACACTGACAGCACAGATAACCACTGATTTATTGTAAGGTTATATTGTTAGCCAAGTTCAGAAATAATCTGTGTCAATCCATTAAATCCGTGTTATCTGTGTGCAAAAAACAAAATCGTCACTCAAGAAATGACAAAACTAAAAGAAAACATACAGCATTACATTGAGAAAAAAATAATTCCTCACTACCAAACATTTGATTCAGCGCATAATATTGACCACATAAGAACAGTTATCGAAGAAAGTTTGAAATTAGCTCAATATTATGAAGTTGACATCAATATGGTTTTTGTTATTGCTGCATTTCATGATTTAGGGTTAACTAACGGCAGAGAAAATCATCATATTGATTCTGGAAAGATTTTGGAGAATGACGTTTTAATTTCTTCGGAGTTTTCCGAAGAACAGATTAAGATAATGAAAGAAGCCGTAGAAGATCATCGAGCTTCAAACAAGCATGAACCGAGGAGTATTTACGGTCGAATCGTTGCGGAAGCAGATCGAATCATTGATCCAAACATCACATTATTGCGAACCGTTCAATATGGCAAAGACAATTATCCCGACTTGGACTTAGAAAGTCAATATGAAAGATTTTGCGCACACTTAAAGAACAAGTACAGCGAAAACGGTTATCTAAAACTGTGGATACCATACTCTTCCAATGCAGAAAAATTAGATGAGTTGCGAAAAATAATAAATAATGAAGAATTATTGCGGAAGACGTTTGAGGAGTTGTATAACACTCATTCGCTCTCAAAATAAGTTTTTCGTTTTCTGCAGATTAAAGTCAAGTCTGCTAAATTTAATTTTTCTCAGCAATAAAACAAAGTCCGAAGAAAAAATATTTTCGTAAAAAAGCATTCGTAACCTTAATATTTTCTTTCGCAATCATATCTTCAGCATTTCTTCCCTTATATGAAAACGGCAAATAGTAACGAATATATTTAATATCTTCAAAGCTTTTAAAACCAACTTTCAAAAAAGATTTTTTCCATTTTTTCCAACTCCTAATATTTTCATTACCTAATAAGATTTCTTTTTGCAATTTCTCATCGTATATTTTAATTATACGTTTAAATCCTCCCCTTTGTTTGATATATTTGATATTTTCTATAATATTACTTCCATTAACTTCAACAACAATCATTTTTCCATCAAATTTTAATGTCTTAAAAAAGATTTCAAGTGATTTTTCCATTGGTTCAATATGATGTAAAGTATCCTGAAGTATTATATAATCAAATTTATCATTAGGTAATTTATTGTCGAAAACATCTTCATAATCAACAGTAAAATTATTTACATCACCATATTTACTCCAAAATTCTTTTCTACTATTAATTTCATCAAAGTAAAATTCTAAAGTTGTACCGTACACTTTATGTCCATTCATTGCAAGAAACAAAGCTGTTGTTCCATAACCGCAACCACAATCCCAGATTTTAGCGTCGTCAACTTTTATGTGATCCGCAATATATTGAAGTCTGCTGATAAAATAAGCTTTACGAAATTCAAATGATTTTTCATCATTTAAGAATTTGTAATAATTATGAAGAGTTGGGGTGACGCTTAATTCTTTTAAAAAGATTTCGAAAAATTTCTCGACTGTCATTGTAAATTTATTTTAAATTTTGCAAAAATAATTATAATTTAATTTATTTTGAAGTTTTTATCTTAAACCAAAATCATTGTTTAATTCAAGAAAAAAACACCAAAAAACTTCATTTCCAAATTTCTATATTTCTAAATTTCCTTAACCCTATCTCCCCTCAAAGTCGCAGCAGTACAATCCAACACAGTGACATTTACATAATCTCCAATTTTCTCATCAGTCGCCGTGAAGATTATCACTTTATTTTGCGAATTTCTACCGAATAATTGTTTTTTTGAACGTTTAGATTGTCCTTCGACTAAGATTTCAAAAGTATTACCAATATCTTTTTTATTACTTTCAAGCGATAATTCTCCTTGGAGTGCAATAATTTCTTCTAAGCGTCTGCCTTTAACATCTTCAGGAACATCGTTTTCGTAATTTCTTGCAGCAGTAGTTCCGGGTCGTTCCGAGTATTTAAACATAAAAGCAGAGTCATAACCTACTTCTTTCATCAACGAAAGTGTTTCTTTATGATCTTCTTCCGTTTCTCCACAGAATCCGGCAATAATATCTGTACTCAATCCACAATCAGGAATAGCTGCTTTTATTGCATTAACTCTTTCTAAGTACCACTCGCGAGTATATTTTCTATTCATTTTTTTCAAAACACTATTGCTGCCGGCTTGCATAGGCAAATGTATTGATTTACAAATATTTGAATATTTGGCAATTGTTTGAATAAGCTCATTGGAAAGATCTTTAGGATGCGAAGTTGCAAAACGAACCCTCAACAACGGACTTATTTCCGCAACCATCGACATTAATTTACTAAAATTAACCGTTTCACCATTCTCTTTCCAAAAGTAAGAATTAACATTTTGACCTAAAAGCGTCACTTCTTTAAAACCATTTTCAACCAAGGTTTTTGCTTCGTTAACAATTGTTTGCGGGTCTCTACTACGTTCCTTCCCACGAGTGTAAGGCACAACACAATATGCACAAAAATTTTGACAGCCGCGCATAATCGAAATAAAAGCGCTAACACCGTTGCTATCTATTCTTACAGGCAAAATATCGTCGTAAGTTTCATCTTCCGACAAAAGAGTTTGCACAGCTTTTCCTCCAAGATTCACATCATTAAGTAATTTCGGCAAATCACGATAAGCATCCGGCCCAACGATTAAATCTACTGCCGGTTCTTTTTTCAAAAGATCCTCTTTCAATCTTTCAGCCATACATCCAATCACACCTATTATTAATAACGGATTATTTTTTTTTAGATGTTTTAAATTCCTCAATCGGTTAAAAACTCTTTTTTCCGCATTTTCACGAATAGAACAAGTATTTATAAGGATAATATCCGCAGAATTAATATCTTCTTCAAGAATACAATCATTTTGAGACAATATTGATCCTACAATTTCGCTATCCGAAAAGTTCATTTGACAACCGTAAGTTTCGATGTATAATTTTTTACTCATGACAAAATTTTCGGCAAAAGTAACTAAATTTGGAAAATTTTGTTTTACTTTGCCGCGTTTTTCAAATTATAAAGAATTTAAGATGGCAAAAAATTTAGTTATTGTTGAGTCTCCTGCAAAGGCGAAGACTATTGAAGGTTTTTTAGGTAAGGATTATGTAGTAAAGTCAAGCTTTGGTCATGTTAGAGATTTGGCAAAGAAAGATTTAGGAATCGATATTGAGGGCGGTTTTTTACCAATATACGAAATCAGCAGCGACAAAAAGAAGGTTGTTGACGAATTGAGTAAGCTTTCAAAAAAATCTGATGTAATTTGGCTCGCATCCGATGAAGACCGTGAAGGAGAGGCTATTTCATGGCATCTTGCAGAGGCATTAAACCTTCCTGAAGAAAAAACTAAAAGAATTGTTTTTAATGAAATTACTCAGACAGCAATTCTTAACGCAATAAAAAATCCAAGAAATATTGACATTGACCTTGTTCACGCTCAACAAGCAAGAAGAGTATTAGACAGATTGGTCGGATTTGAAGTTTCTCCGATATTGTGGAAAAAAGTAAAACCTGCCCTTTCCGCCGGTCGTGTGCAATCGGTTGCTGTAAGATTAATCGTTGAAAAAGAACAATCTATCAAAGATTTTGTTCCTGAAACTTATTATCGTGTTGTTGCCGTCTTTATTCCTGAAGGAGGAAAATCAACACAAACAATCAAAGCTGAATTATCAGAAAGATTAAAAACAAAAGAAGAAGCTATTGAGTTAATTAACAAGATAAAAGATGGAAGTTTTACTGTTACTTCTGTTGAAACAAAACCGACTCATAAAACTCCGCCTCCACCTTTTACAACTTCTACATTACAACAAGAAGCTTCAAGAAAATTAGGTTTCTCTGTAACAAAAACTATGACTGTTGCTCAACAATTATATGAATCAGGGAAAATAACTTATATGAGAACCGACTCTGTTAATCTTTCTTCACTTGCAATTGGTAAAGCAAAAGAAGAGATTGAAAGCAAATACGGTAAAAAATATTCGAAAACTCGTAACTATACTACAAAAACTAAAGGTGCACAAGAAGCTCACGAAGCAATTCGCCCAACATATCTAAATCGCCATGCCATTGATGGTGATATCGCACAACAAAAATTATACGGGTTAATTTGGAAAAGAACTATTGCTTCTCAAATGGCTGACGCATTAATTGAGAACACAATAATAAATATTAATTCAGATAAAACGGATAAATATTTCATCGCGACAGGCGAAGTAATTAAATTCGATGGATTCTTAAAGGTTTATGAAGAATCTAAAGATGATGACACTTCTGAAAAAGTTTCTGCTATTAAAGCTCAAATTTCTGAAGGAGAAAAAATGGATATGCAATCTCTGGAAGCTACTGAGAAGACAACAAATCCACCTTACAGATATTCTGAAGCAAGTTTGGTGAAAAAATTGGAAGAACTTGGCATTGGAAGACCATCTACTTACGCTCCGACAATTACTACTATTCAAAATCGTGGTTATGTTGAGAAACTGAAAAGCGAAGGTACAACAAGAAAGTTTACCATAATAAAATTTAAGGATAATGAAATAACAGAGTCTATTGGCAGCGAAAAAGAAGGCGCAGTAAACGGTAAATTAGCGCCAACTGATATCGGCACTATTGTCAATAAATTTCTTGTTACTAATTTTAATGATATATTAGATTATAATTTTACCGCAAATATTGAAAAGCAATTCGACGAAATTGCGCATGGAAATATTGAATGGCAAAAGATGTTGTCTGATTTTTACGGACCTTTCCACAAAGAAGTTGAAAAAGCAGAACAAACAACAGAAAAAATTCGTGGAGAACGACTTCTAGGAGTTGATCCTGCTTCAGGAAAAAATGTTTATGTAAAATTAGGAAGATATGGCTTAATGGCTCAAATCGGAGAATCTGAAGATGAGGAAAAACCAAGATTTACAGGACTAAAAAAAGGACAAACTTTAGAAAATGTTACTTTTGAAGATGTAATGGAACTTTTCAAATTCCCCAAAAATGTTGGAAATTTTGAAGGTAACGAAATGGTAATTGGAATTGGTCGATTCGGTCCTTATATCCGCCACGACAGCAAGTTCTACTCAATCCCATCAACTGATGTACCTCTTGAAGTTACTGAAGAAAGAGCTATTGAGATCATCAAAGCAAAGAAAGAAGAAGATAATAAAAAACTCATCAAAGGCTTTACTGAAAATCCGGAAATGCAAGTTTTAAACGGTCGCTTCGGACCATACATATCTTTTGAAAAGAAAAACTACAAAATTCCTAAAACTTATAAACCGGAAGACTTGACTTATTCTGAATGCCTGGCAATCATTCAAAAAGGAAAAGATAAAAAAACTAAGAAATGATAAGCGATTACCAAATTTATTTAAACCCTGTTGATGACACTAACTTTTCTTTCAATAAAAGTCAGTTAGGATATGGAGTAAATATTTATTCAAAGAAAAAATCATTTCCTGACTTAATAGGTATTGACATCGCAATCATAGGAGTTCCCGAAGAACGAGGTAGTAAGAATAATTTAGGCTCTTCAATTTCTCCTGATATCATACGCGAACAATTGTATTCTTTATACAACCATCATGACCATTTAAAAATTGTCGATGTTGGAAATATCAAATCAGGAAAAGAATTAACTGATACTTATTTTGCTCTCCAAGAAATTGTTAGATATTTTATTTCAAACAAAATATTAGTAATTATTTTAGGCGGTAGTAATGATTTGGTTTTCGGCAATTATTTGGCATACGAAAAACTTAATAAACTTGTAAATATTACATGTATCGATTCCCGTTTCGACATAGGTGAAAATGAAACAGAACATACTTCCGACTCTTATATCGGAAAAATAATAATGCATAAGCCAAATTATCTTTTCAATTACACAAACATAGGATATCAATCGTATTATAATGATTACAATATAGTTAAATCGATGGATTCATTATATTTCGATATGTTTCGTCTCGGTGTTGCAAGAAGTAATTTAGTTGATATTGAGCCTGCAATTAGAAATTCAGATATTATTAGTTTTGATATTTCCAGTATTAAACGTTCTGATGCTCCCGGAAACTTGCTTAACGGGCCAAATGGTTTTACAGGCGATGAATTTTGTACTTTAGCAAGATATGCCGGCATCAGCGACAGAGTTTCTAGCATTGGATTCTATGAATATAACTCTCTTTTGGATATTAATTTTCAAACAGCTGAATTAATTGCGCAAGCAATATGGTATGTTATTGATGGTTACAGCTGTAGAATTGAAGAAAATCCTTTAAAAGATTTAGTTAATTTCACTAAATATCATGTTAATTCTAATATTTTCGAAAACGGATTAATCTTTTACAAAAGCAATATTACAAATCGTTGGTGGATGGAAGTTGAATGCCCTGATGATTTGAAAGAAAAATATGCTACAAGTTATCTCGTTTCTTGTTCTTATAACGATTATCTCGAGGCTTGCAGCGATAAGGTGCCACAACGCTGGATGCAGGTTTTGAAGAAACTGCTTTAGAGAGAATGGAGAATGGAGAATGGAGAATGGAGAATGGAGAATTGAGGAGGGAGAATGGAGATGTGGTGATTTGAAGATTTGATGATTAGATGAAAACGCCAAAGTTTAGGGGATTTAGGG
>JAJDHA010000047.1 GCA_030265965.1 Odoribacter sp. OttesenSCG-928-L07 | reverse complement strand
CTTTCAGTGGTTATCAGTCGCATCTGTTTCATCTGTGTGCGATTTTTATCTTTTGAGACAGCCTCCTTTTTGGAAATAGGAAGAATTGAGAATGGAAAATTTTTTAAATATTCTGTTAATTCTGCAAATTCTGTCATTCTGTCTATCTTATTTCTCAAAAAACCAATTAATATCATGTTTTACTTTATCAATACATGAGTAACCTCTAAACCATATTTTTCTTTGGATCACATTTTTAAAAGATTTGGTTCTTTCATGGATTTTTCTAATAGATTCTTTGTTGTAGCCTTTATTTTCTTTTTCTAAATTTAGTAAGTATTCGCAGCATCTTTCACCGATTTTGGAAACAAAACCCAGAAGATTATGGCCGCGAATAAACAGATAGACATTATCGGGAGTTACTCCCAACTTTTGCAGCTCTTTTTTTGTTTGCTGAATATCAATATCAGGATAGTCTCGTTCCAATTTATTAATCTTAGACCTAACCTTGTCGCGTAATCTTGATATTAATCCTGCGCCATTATGCGCAACTTGGTTGTACGGTATTTTACCTTTAATTGTAATAATATTGTTAAAAGGAATTACGCATAATTCAGATGAATCTGTTTTTGAAAAATATATATGCCAAATAAACAATTCATAAATTGTGTTGGAATATGCTTTTAGGAAAACTCTAAAGTCGAAGAAGTTTTTTGTTAAAATTGGAAGATATTGTTTTACATCAACGCCGGTGGCAATTAAACATCCATAATTTAGTTTAGGGGCAAAACAATAATGGTTTTCAATAGAGTAAGTGTATGTTTGAAAAATGTAATTTTTAATATTGATATCTTGTTCTTCTCTTAAATATCTTTCATCACTATCAATACAAATAAAAAATTTATCAGATAGATATGGCTTATAATTCAGACAATGCATTGATCCACTTGCCATAGAATTATTTTCTCTATTTTCGTTATATGATTTTGAATGAGCAATGAAATTAAATTTCCCCTGAGGATAAAATTCTTTAAAAACTTTTTTCCAGAAATGAATATCCGACGTACCTTCAACATGCACCGATGCTGTCATCTTTCTGATAACCGCTGTTCCGGCATAATTTGCTGCTGCCAGTTTATAAAATTCCTCTCTTGATGAATTGTCGCCCATTATTAAACCTCAGTAATATAATCTTCAATATGTACCACATTGGAACCCCATCCGTTACTAAAAATATTGGGCGAGTGTGTTACAATAAATAATTGACAATTCGGATTTATCTTCCTAATAATATCAATTAAATGAGATTGCCAGCTGACATACAATGATAATTCCGGCTCGTCTAAGAAGAAGATATATGGTTTTTTACGGGTTAAAAATACCTTATACAAGAATACCAACATTTGTTTTTCGCCCATCGACAACTTGTCAAACTTTACAACTTTCTGTTTTGAATCCATAAATTGAATTGCTTCAGTATTATTGGTATCTAAAGTTTTTCTTGTCTTTGTAAATAAATTATTAATAATTGTTGCAAAATACTCAAGCTCCTTTTTAAGAATATCCTTTTCTTCTAAAGTTTGATATAATTTCAACTTATTAACAATATAATCGTAGGAATTTTCATCTCGATTTAATGTTTCAATGAGAAATGCTTGTTCAATATTATTTTCCTTATCGGAGCGAATTTCCATTTCATCAATTTTAATAGAAATATAATCAAAAGGAAAATCAGACATGTTTCCGTTTGGATTGTTTAGCAGTGCGTACATTGCTTTCAACATTGTACTTTTTCCCGAACCGTTAATGCCTACAATAATATTAACATCGTCGTGAACATTTGTCCAGTCGATATTTATCATTCCCCAGAGATTTTTCATCTCTACAGATTTTACTTTGTTTCCCATAATAAAGTTTGTTGTTGTATAAATAATTCTTTTACAATCTTGCGAGGATTGTTTTCATAGCTCTGACATTCTGTTCCATTTCAACTTCGATTTCCATGTCAATAGGCAGATGAATATCAACGCGCGAACCGAATTTGATAATTCCAAGTTCATCGCCTTGTTTTACAATATCGCCGACATTAACTTGATTGACGACTCTTCGCGCAACAAGTCCCGCAATTTGTGTAACCATGATTTCTCTACCGTCTTCAAGTCTTATCACTGTTGAGCATCTTTCATTCAGGTGCGATGATTTTGGATTGTATGCCGGATAGTTGTCGCCGTCTTTATGATCTTTAAAAACAACAGTACCTGAAGCTGGTACCCAATTTACATGAACATTAAAAACCGACATGAAAATAGAAACTTGCATACACTCTTTTTTGAAATAAACATTTTCAAAAACTCTTTCACATACAACTATTTTTCCATCGGCAGGAATCATTAAGGCATCTTTATTAAGGTGTTTATGCCTGTTCGGATGTCTGTAGAAAAAAATTAATAATAATATTGCCAGAATAATCATTCCGAACAATATTATTTCAAAAATATTAGGACCGCTTAAAATAAACAACGATAATATCACAACTATGATAGCTGTAAAAGTACCATAGAAAATTGCTTTACGACCCTCTTTATGTATTTTCATTTTGTAAAGTTTTTTTATAATTTCATTTTTAATAGACAGAATGACAAAATTTGCAGAATTAACAGATTTTTTGTGTCTCCGTATCTCCGTATCTCCGTGTCCTCCGTACCTCCGTGTCTCCGTGGTTAAAACTCGTCACCCGTCACCCGTCACTCGTCACCCGTCACCCGTCACTCATCACTAAACATTAAAAGTCAACAACATCAACGCTACAAACGGAACTGCCATGATAAACGAATCAAATCTATCGAAAGCTCCGCCGTGACCAGGCATCATACAACCGGAATCTTTTAAGTCGGCTTTACGCTTCAACATTGATTCGGTTAAATCTCCGAAAGTACCAAAAATATATATAATAATTCCGAAAAGAATCCAAAAGAAATATGATTGAATAGGAACGACAGCACGGAATATTACTGTTGCAACAATTACCGCAAACAGCCCGCCGATAAAACCTTCCCAACTTTTCGAAGGTGAAATTTTCGGTGCCATTTTATGTTTCCCAATCAGTGAACCCATTATATATGCGAATGAATCACCAATCCATATTGTTGCAATAAAAATAAAAGGTAACAAAAAATGATTTCCATTAAAAAGCCTTTCGGAAAAATCAAAAAACGACATAAACATTATGAACGGTACTGTTGTATAGAAAAATATGGCAATTTTATTAATAATTGGCGGAAATTGCATATTCCTTTGAGACTGAACCATTAGTAAAGCTACAAGAAATAAAATACTTAACGCTCCCCATTGCTTCATAGTCATTGGGATATTCCCGTAAACGCCTATAAAATAAAAAATTACGCCCAAAAGAGCATACAGAATCAGTCCAAAAATATTTTTAAATGTTGAAAAGTTTTTATACTCACATAGAATGATTGTCATAAAAACTCCGAACAAAAAGAAAGTTATTGTTTTACCGAAATAAAACGCTGAAAGGACTGCTGCGGCAAAGATTATTGCCGAAATAGTGCGGATAATAAAATTTTTCACTTTTGTTAATTAAAGATTTGCTTGATCAACAATTTCTTTTGCTTTATCGTAATCTTTTTCATTTACATAAAGCTCAATATCTCCGAATGTTTTGTAAGCTGTATCTTGCTTATTGATAATATTACCTTTAATATTGCTTTCTTCTAATAAAGCTAAAATAATATTTGCTTGATACTCTTTATCAGTGGTATAAACCAATTTTATTGTTTCTTCCATGATGTTTAATTTTTATCGTTAACTAAAAAGAGAGAAATACTCTTATGTCCTTGTCCACCTACAACAAACTTGTTTTCAATGCTGTTTGTTTTACATGGACCTGTTATCACCGAAATATAAGGTGGAAAGGAATTAATAAATTTATCTTTTAGAAATTGCATTGCATCTTTGATTTCACTTACGATTTGATCAACATAAGCGATAACAACAAGGTTAGTGCTTGAGCTAAGAAGTTTTGAGTCATTGTCGGATGATGCAGATACAACAATGCTGCCGTGTCGTGCAATTAGCGATTCGCATAAGATTATTCCAGTTTCGAAAGAATTTTGAGTGTCAAATTCAGACTTATATAAAAGTCCGGCTTGTTCTAAATATGCTTTAATTATATTTCTATTACAAAATATATTATTCCATTTATAGTTTTTAGAAGCAATTGCAAGTTTAGCACATAAGTCTTCGGTATTTTCGCAGAAGATAAAAACGCCTCCGCTATCAATAAAATTTTCAGCAAAAGTTAAAGGGATAGCTTCGTTTCTAATAGGAGTAAAATATTCGCCATTTACATCTGCTCTCAATTGAGCATCAAAGCTATCTTTGTCTTCAAGAGCAGTGATAATTGCTCTAATTACTTTTTCTTTTGCAATGCTATCGCTCATTATATTCAATTATTAATCAAATTATTTTTCATCTTCTTCGGCAGGTTTTTCTTCAATTACACCTTTTTCTTCAACTTCTTCGAAGTCTTTTGCCAAAGGAATATTTTCAGAGCCACCTTTTCTATCGCCGAAGATATCTTTTAAATCATCGCTAAAAACAACCTCGCGAGTTAATAATAATTCTCCGAGATGATTAATTTTATCTTTATTTTCATTAATGATTTGTTTTGCGCGTTCGTATGCTTCAGCAATCAAATCGCTAACTTCTTCATCAATTACTTCTGCAGTTTTTTCGCTGTAAGGTTTATTGAAAGAATATTCTTGTTGTCCGGAAGAATCGAAATAACTTAGATTACCGATTTTTTTACTTAATCCGTAATAAGAAATCATTGCGTACGCCATTTTAGTTGCGCGTTCAAGATCGTTTAAAGCGCCGGTTGAGACGTATCCGATATTAATTTCTTCGGATGCACGGCCTGCCAACAATGTTGTCAGTTCATCGAACATTTGGTCGTAAGAAGTTACGCTTCTTTCATCCGGAAGGTACCATGCTGCGCCGAGAGCTTTTCCGCGTGGAACAATAGTTACTTTAACAAGTGGGCTTGCATGTTCGAGCAGCCAGCTTACAGATGCGTGACCAGCTTCGTGGAATGCTATTATTTTTTTCTCTTGAGGAGAAATTAGTTTGTTGCGTTTTTCAAGTCCGCCGATTATTCTGTCGATAGCATCGAGGAAATCTTGTTTGTCAACAATCTTTTTATTTTTGCGTGCACAAATCAAAGCAGCTTCATTACAAACATTGGCAATATCTGCTCCGGAGAAACCCGGAGTTTGTTTTGCAAGAAAATCAACTTTTACACTATCATTATATTTTATCGGGCGGAGATGTACTTGGAAAATTTCTTCACGTTCCTTTAAATCTGGTAGTTCCACGCTGATTTGTCTGTCGAATCTTCCTGCACGGAGCAAAGCTCTATCAAGGATATCAGCTCTGTTGGTTGCAGCGAGAATAATGACGCCATTATTACCACCGAAGCCGTCCATTTCCGTAAGAAGTTGATTTAATGTATTTTCTCTTTCATCATTAGCGCCGGTAGCGATATTTTTGCCGCGCGCTCTACCGATTGCATCAATTTCATCAATGAAGATAATACAAGGAGCTTTATCCTTTGCTTGTTTGAAAAGGTCGCGTACACGAGAAGCGCCGACTCCAACGAACATCTCAACAAAATCGGAACCTGAGAGCGAGAAGAAAGGAACTTTAGCTTCGCCGGCAACAGCTTTTGCCAACAAAGTTTTTCCTGTTCCCGGAGGTCCAACCAAGAGAACGCCTTTTGGAATCTTTCCTCCTAAGTCAGTATATTTCTTGGGATGTTTTAAAAAGTCGACAACTTCCATAATTTCGACTTTCGCTTCCTCAAGTCCGGCAACATCTTTAAAAGTTATTGACACGGAAGTATCTTTATCAAAGAGCCTTGCCTGTGATTTTCCAATATTGAATATTTGTCCTCCGCCCATTCCACCGGAACCTTTTCCGACTCCACGGAACATGAAATAGAAAAATATTATCATTAACAAAAGCGGTCCTAAAATTATAAATAGATCTGCACCCCAGCTTTTTCGCCTTTCACTATCATAGTAAACGATATCTTCAGGAGGAATATTCACTTGCGCTTCTCTAATATCTTCTCCAAATTGTTTAACATCACTAATTTGAAAAGTAAACATCGGACTGTCATAATATTTTCTTACGAAATTTTTATTATTCTTAAGATTGTCGTCTTTAATATATTCTTCAACTTTATCTTGTTTAATATAAATTTCAACATAATCTTTATTAATAAGGACAAGCCGAGACACATCGCCTTTTGCCAACATCTCGCTTAAATCGCGCCAATTAGTATCCTGAGTTTCACCTTTGTAAAAGAACAGGCTATATCCTATAAACACAAGAGCTATCGCCAAATATATCCAATAGAAACTAAATTTTTTCTTTTGGGGAGTGTTTGGTTTTAGACCTTGGTCGGGTTTTCGTTTTTCAGTTTCTTTATTATCCATAAAATTATTTAACTAATTCATCACTAAATTTTTCGATACGAGCATCAGCCCATAAATCTTCAATATTATAAAATCTTCTTTTGCTTTCAAGGAAAATGTGCACAACAACATTAGAATAATCTAATAATAACCATTCCGATTTTTCAATACCTTCGACATGCCAAGGTTTTTCCTTTAAAGCTTTTCTAACTTCCTCTATAATAGCATCGCGAATAGAGTTTATTTGAACTAATGAATTTCCGCTACAAATAACAAAACAGTCGCAAACTCTATTAGGTATCTCTCTCAAATCCATTCTAATAACATCTTCTGCTTTCTTTGAAAGCATTGCCTCAATAATTATTTCCGACAATAAGATAGCATCGTTTTTTTCTTTTGACATATATTTATCCAATTTGTGACAAAAGTACTACTTTTTCTATTACTTTTGCAAAAATTTTTTTATGAAAACCCCACTAATAGGTAAAACGCTTTCGGAAATTCAGAGTGAAGTTGTAAATCTTGGACTTAAATCATACGTTGCCAAACAGTTAACCTATTGGATATACAATAAGGGGATAGATGATTTTTATGAAATGTTTAACATTTCGAAGGTCAATCAGAAGCTTCTTGATGAACATTTTGATATTAAAAAAAACTTTCCTGTTGATGTTAAAATTTCTTCTGACGGCACTAAAAAATATCTTTTCAAAACAAAAAAAGAAAATTATATTGAGAGCGCTTACATCCCTGATGAAAAAAGACATACTCTCTGTATTTCTTCTGAAGCGGGATGTAAAATGGGATGTATCTTTTGTAATACTGGTAAACAAGGATTTCAAGAGAGTTTATCGACTAAGGATATCATTAATCAAATTAATGCTATTCCCGAACGTGATTTAATTACAAACATTGTGTTTATGGGTATGGGCGAACCTTTCAATAATTTTGATAATGTAATTAATGCGCTTGAAATTCTAACTGCTGAATACGGTTTTAAAATCGGTAAGAGGAAAATAACTGTTTCAACTGTTGGAATTGTTCCGAAAATCACTGAGTTTCTTGCAAAAAGCGATTGTAATTTAGCAATAAGTTTGCACACTCCTTTTGAAGCTGAACGCGATGAACTTATGCCGATTAACAAAAAATACCCGATTTCTGAAATACTCAAAACATTACGCGCTCACGATTGGGGAAAGCAGCGTAGGGTTTCTTTCGAGTATATTATGTTTAAAAGGTATAACGATAGCGACAAACATTTAAAAGAATTGACGCGAATATTAAATGGAATGAGATGTATTATCAACTTAATATCTTATCATTCAGTTCCAGGCGAGAAATTTGAATCGCCAAATAGACAAGCAATGGAAGAGTTTAGAGATAAATTGAGTGATAAAGGTTTTTCCACAACAATAAGAACATCGCGCGGACAAGATATTGATGCAGCTTGCGGACTTTTGAGCACAAAAGCTTTATTTAATGGAGAATTGAGAGTGGAGAATGGAGAATTATAAGTTAACAGAAAAATCGTTGCTCCATTCTCAATTAAAGCTATTCAACGTATTTGTAATTTCCGGTAATGGTAACCTTGTTGCCTGTTAGACCGTTTTCAATTTTATTATTTGTAATATGAATTAGATAATAATCCTCTCCAACTTGTGTAGCAAGAAGGTAATCATATTCTTGTTCGTTTGCTGAGGAAATTTTGTTAAACACATCTAATCCTGTTGTTATTGCATCAACTCTTTGTTGTAATGCTTCTAAAGTTTTAATGGCGTCAAAAACATCTAATCCGGGGATTTCTTCTTCAATTATTTCAATTAATTTAGTTCCGGATAATGGTTTTATGTAACACATTTGATCTTCATTCATACCATCAACCCATTCCAATCCGAATTTTTCGATACCTGTTGCCGGATTAATGCCGATTCTCTCCCATGTAAATTCATCTTCGGATAAATATGTTGGATCTGGGTCTGGGATATCAGGTTTAGGGATGATGTTAACTTTAATTTCCTTAGTTGCAGTTTTTTCATTTACAGTAGTAACATCAACAACAATATTTACAAAGCCTTCCTTAGCTTCTAAGTACTCTCCTGTAAATGAAAAGTAATAAGTGTTTGAAGTGAAATCAGTTACTTTTAATGTGCGATAGCCAATATTGGCAAAAGTTTCAGTAAATGTTACTAATTCAAGTACATCATTTTCATCAGCAATAATATTGCCTTCCAAAACAGTTTTACTTAAATCTGCAAGTTCAATAGTTATTTCTGCCGGAACTGTAATAACCGGTTCATCGAATTTTTGCTTACATGAAGTAAATACGATAATTGTGCTTAAAAGCGCTACGAATAATAAATTAATTTTTTTCATTGTTATAATTTTTTTTAATTTGGTTTAATAGACAGAATGACAAAATTTTCAGGATTAACAAATTTGGTTGTTTTGTATCTCATGTGATTGTTTTGTATCTCATGTGTTTTTGTTGGTGATGTTTCTCTTTTCGTCGCACTCCTAACGGAGTGCGAGCTGTGTCGTGAGTATCTTTGTGTTACCGTTCGAAATCCACTTCGGGGATAATCATCACATCATTTTGCCCCTAAATCCCCTAAAGGGGACTTTTGCATTTTTAACAAATCAATCACATCACCACATCATCACATTATCACATCAACAAATCATCACATCATCAGTTTCCACTCCTTTTAAATCGTAGTAGAAATTCAAGCGAGCCATTTCCATATATGGTTGTAACCACAGGAATCCGATACCCAATGTTAGGATGCACAACAAAATCCAGCCGAAGAAACGTAGTTCAAGGCAGAATAGTTTCCATTTGTTGCCCATCATCATTTGTTTGCTTTTCTTGAGAGCATCGCTTGCGCTTATTTCTTTATCTTCAGAAAGTATAAAGTATGTCATTGAATATGCATAATTCATAATAATCCCTGGTATTATTAGCAATAGCATCCAAAGAAATACATAAACCGCAATAAGAATATATGCAATAAGTGAGCGACTAAAATCTTTGAATCCATCGAAAACTCTTTCAATACTTGCGTTTTCTTTATCGAATTTTAATGACTTAATAAAGAATACATATCCCAGAGTCAATGGTCCTCCAACGATTAGTCCGCCGGCAATTGTGGCACTTATAGCGTTAAGTATCAGAGAATAAATTAAAGTAACAATTGCCGCCGTTCCCCACATTCCTTTGAGAGAATCTTTGGCCCTTTGCATTAATATTACATTTGGGGTCATAGTTAAGTTTTATTAATTTTAATTACAAAATGCAAATATAACTTTATTAGTTGAGAGTTGAGAGTTGAAAGTTGAAAATTTTAATTTAGGGATGTGGAAATTTAGTAATATAGAAATGGAGACAATTAAAAAAGGCATCTCCAAAGTTGAAGATGCCTTACAAACAAATTATATGAAAAATAAAAACAAAATTATTCTTTTTCGGGTTCAATAATATCTATTTCAATAGTTTCAGTAACTTCGATATCTCCTTCAGGAGTAATTTCTTCGATTACCTCTTCTTTGATTTCAACAACAACTTCAGGTTCCGGTTTTGGTTGAGGAGCTGGTTCTGTTTTTGCGCAAACAGGAGCTTCTCCTTTAATGTCATAATAGAAGTTTAGAACCGCCATGTCAAGGTATGGTTTTATCCAGAATAACAAAATACCAAATGTTAATCCGCATAATAATACCCAGCCAAAGAAGCGGATTTGTAAACAGAAAAGTTTCCATTTATTGCCCATCATCATTTGTTTACTTTTTCTAATTGCATCGCTTGCACTTATTTCTTTATCTTCGGCAAGAATGTAGAATGTCATTGAATACGCATAAATCATTATAAGTCCGGGAATAACAAATAATAATGACCATAAAAAGATATATAGAACCATTAGTAGATTAGCGATAAGTAATCGTACGAAATCTTTAAAACCGTCGAATAATCGTTCTATTCTTGCATTTTCTTTATCAGATTTTAATGCTATGATAAAACTGATATATCCTAAAGCCATTGGACCGCCAATAACTAATACTGCAATTTGACCAAAAATAGGAATACATCCAATAACTCCCACAATTAGCATATACA
>JAJDHA010000046.1 GCA_030265965.1 Odoribacter sp. OttesenSCG-928-L07 | reverse complement strand
AAAGTAGCTTCGGTAAATTTATCCATATCAAATTCGGCAGTATAATCGTATTTCAAAAATTTATTATCATACTGACCTTTTCTCACAACAGAGCCCATCGTTAATTCAAAACCGGATTCCATATCTTCGTAAGAAGGAGCTACCAACTTCTCATCATTGGTAAGCTCGCGCACCATAGATGGAGCAAAAGAAGCTGATCTTTCTACATAATCTTGAGAATTAAGTTTGAAATCACCTATTTTAATGCTCTTCATTTCTATCTTTTGAATATCACCTAATGAGCCTTCTCCGTAACAACTCATTTGTTGTTTGAGAGGCACTGCATCTTGACTAAACGCCAAGGTGTCAGACGGCTGCATTACAATGATTTGGTCGCTCAATTTAACAATAGTAACCATTCCATCCGTAATATCGCTGGAAATAAGTTGCCAATTATTTTTATTCTCGAAATTTTCTACAAAAATTGGATATACGTCTATTAATTCTTTAGAAGTGTCACTTTGTGATTTACCCCAATGTAGGTTGAAACCTATTTCTATCTTGATAAAGAGGAACCAGAAAGAAGCAGTTCCTTTGGCATTCCAGCGGGCAGGACCGCTTAATCCGAGAGCAAGATTTAATGATAACAAAGTTATTCCGGCAACTTTTACTGCAACGCCCGCTCTAATATCAAAATAGAATTTAAACGGATTAAACATAAACAGTACATCGAAACCGAAATATCCGAATATTCCGAATTGTTTCCATCCGATTGAGAGTTGAGCATGTGCGCCGAATTGGAAAGAATTGGAGGTAATAGCAAAATAGACTTCCAAGGAAAATTTCACAATTTCATAATCGAGTTTCATGCCGAGACGGCGCATATTACCTACATTAAAACCCGCATCGGGCGTGTATTGCGGATGAAATCCTCCGATGGAAAGTAAAAATCCTTTGGTTTTACCCGCCCAATAAATACGGAAAGCAATATCACCGTAAAATTCTATACCTACTATATAAGAATCTATCAAAGAAGCATCAAACCAAAATCCTTTGCTGAAATCAATTCCTCCGGCAAAATACGCATTGATGGAAAGCAATTTCTCACATTTGTCGGCAATCTTTACATGTAATCCGCCGATTATTATTATGGCAACAGGATTCGGCGCTTGAATAAACAAACCCAAGTCGGCTTTGACAACTTCACTGAAAGCTATTTTTGTAAGAAATCCGAAAAAATACTGATCTTTTGAAGCCGGATAAAACGACGAAAAGTTATTAATTACTGTATCTAAATTATCAGCAAGATTTTCAATAAACATATAAGAAGCCAAAGTACCTTCTCGAACAGCATTTTGAATTTTCTCAGTATCTAATCTACGATTTAATCCGAGTGAACCGCCGATTGCCTGCATTGAAAATCCCATTCCAAGAGGAATGCCCGGACTAAATTCAGTTGAAATTGCTCCCATGAAACTATAACCTTTGCTTCCATCAGGCATTTTCATATTGAAAATAACTAATGCGGCAACACCGAATTTTTCGAGAATTTTCAATTCCAAAGCGCCGATAAATTCTTCTTTTTTCTTATCATATTTAATAATACCTGTTCCTTTTACTGCCGAAACATCTATAGAAATTGCAATTCCAGAAGGAAAGATAAAATTACCCGAAAAATCAAAATCTCCAATACTGCCGTCTGGCTTCATATAATTGAAGTCTATACCAAGACCTATATCTGACAAGGCAAATCCGATTCCATTAAAATCGACAGAAAAAGTTGTAAGAATATTACTGTAAATATTATGTAAACTTCCTGAGCCTAACTCCAATGCTAAACCATTGATTTTTACACCTTTTATCGCTTTCTTAATATCAAAATCAAGGCGAAGCGAATAAGCAGCGTTGAAAGTCAATCCTTTATTTAGATTATATCCGACTGCAAGACTTTCAATATTCATTTGAATATCATCCTTTAAAATAGTATTAAAGAAATCATTATGTTCTCTTAGTTTTAAAAGAAAGATTGCGTCTTTTATTTCGGCTGTGTAATAAAAATTGAGACCGTGCTCTTCTTTACCTTCTTTATTCTTATAATCTTCATAACCCACATGAACTTTCTGCGGATAATCTCCCAAACTTATATCAAGATATTTTGATTCCAGAATTTGAAGTTTGTCGGCAGGAACGAGTTCCTTTTTACCGTTTTTCTCAACAAAATTCCCACGAGTAAATTCCAAAGTCAGTCCGGCGGAAATAGCCTTTTCATCATCTAAAATAATTACTCCCGATTTAGAGAAGAAAAATCCTATTGCACCTTTTTGGAATTTCTCAATCAATTTTTCCACTTCATCATCTTTTTCACCTCCTTTCGACCCATCGGCATTCAATGCAGCGGTTGCTAAAAGCGTCAAAACATGACTTTTACCGAGATTGAATGCCGAGTCGAATGAACCCTTAATTACCGGCAGAAAATAAATTCCTGCTTCCTTATCAACTTCTCCTTCTTTATTTTTTTCATCTTTATTTCTTTCACCTACAAATGCAATTAACTTCAAAGAAAAACTTCCGTCAACAAAAACTGAGGTACTTCCGGAATTTCCGCTGTTCTCCTTTTCATCCTTGCCCGGATATTCATAAAGTGTAACTGCAAGAAATTTATTGTCAATATCAAGTTTGTAGTCCGGCAATTGAATGTCTGCCGTAATATCCGGCATATCAATTAATTCGCTAAGATTATCTTTGATTTCTTTCGGGATAATTTTGTAAAGCTTAATAGCGAATTTTAATCCGTCTTGCCAAGAATTAATACCACTTTCTGCCGTTGAAATAGATAGCGACAACAAATCTTTGGCGCTTTCAATATACTGATAATGACTTTCGTCGATTTGAAGTTCAACTTTAATAATACTTTCTAATTTTTCAAAAATATCCTTCAATAATTTATTAACCCATTGTTTTACTTCGTATTCAACCATTTGCAAGAATGGATTGATAATTGGTTTTATTAAAGTATTTTTTAACTCTTTCCAATATTCAACAAAAAGGTCATTGACGAAAGCGAGCACTTTTTTACGAAATTCAGTTTCGCCGATTTCAATAATTTTCTTTTTAAAGGCTTCCGAAGTTGATTTTAATGAATCAATAGCATTGAATGTTGCCGACTTAAATTTTTTGTAATAATCTTCAGGAGTTGGCAACATTGCTTTGATTTTGCCGCTAATAATTGAAAAGTACGCAGCAAAATCAAAATTAGAAAACGGATTCTTTCCTTTACCCGAAACTATCCATTGCGATAAAAGCGATTTGAGTTCATCAGCATTTTTGGGAATATCTTTCGTTTGCGATTCAAATTCGTCTTTTAACGATTCAATAACTTCCTCGAAATGTTCTTTCCAGTAGCTTTCATTAAAGATTCTAACCAAGCTGCTTTCCATTTCACCCAGAATATTTTTGTACTCCGTTGTTACTCCGGAAACAACCTTAGCCCAATCGTCAACTTTTACATCCTTAAATAAATCATATTGACCAGCTTTCTTTTGTAAGGTTTTCTTGAAAGTAGAATTAAGAATTTCCTCAACATCTACATTATATTTTCCTTTACCAACAACAGGAAATTTAATATCCGGCATATTCGGAAGAGAAATATTTTCTATAATTTTCTCTGCATCAATTGCAGGAAGATTATCTTTTATTTCGCCGACTTTACTGATAAGCTCTTTTCTAATTTCATTAAAATTTCCTTCCAACTCTTTGAAAATAGAATTAGCTTCACCTACAAATTGGTCGTAACCATCTTGCAGCGTATCACGAACTTCAATGGCGATACGTTCCAAAGTCTTCAGCAAATCAAGAATAAACTCTTTGCATTGATTAAAAATTTCTTTTACTTCACCTGAAAGATTTGATAATTCCGATTCAATCTTATCTTTAATTCGGATAAGAAGTTCCATCAACAACTGTTTTGTAGAACTAAAATCGGGAAGGCTGACAGAGAAAGCGTTTGCCAATTTAATAACTTTTGCCAAAAGTTCTTCAGCATCGTCGTAACTGTTGATAGAAAAAGTATTTTTAAAATAATCAATTGGACTGGAGAATATTTTTTCAATGCGAGTCCAATAAATAACATTTATTTCTATTGGCGGCAAAGCGTTGTCGAAATATTTGTCAACTTTATCGTTGCCGGTATCTGGGATATACTTTGCTATTTCAATAGTTTCTTTAGTTGTAATTTCAAGAAAATCGAGAACAGCATAAACTCTGTTGAGGTACTTTCCAAGTTTATTAAAGTCGCCGAACTGTTCATTTAATAATTTCTCCAACTCAGCTTTTGCAAGTTTTAATTGTATTTCAAGTTCCTTAGTTATTTCCCTTTTTAGTTGTTCTTCGAGCGCTTTTACTTTGTTATAAAGAGTTTTTACTTCTTGACTAATTGTTGCGCCGGTTTTTTCAATTTGTTCGATAATATTGCTTATATCATCGGCGAAGACTTCCTTTGCATTTTGGAGCAGAACAACAATAATATGGTCGAACAGACGTTCAGCAAAATTCTTTGTGAAATAAGTATCTTCCATATAATCGAAGAAATCGCCAAATTCGTCCTTCATCTTACCCCATTCCAAATCTTTGAACTTCTTAACAAGTTTAATAATTTCAACAACAGAATTTATCAACTTTGTCAGATCCTCGTCGCCGATAGAAATATTAAGATAATTCCCTTCTTTATTACCATAACCGACATCCCAGCTATTTCCGGATTGAATATTTTCATTTGCTTTTTCAGCAATTGATATCCAATCAGTTTCATTAGCATTACTAAATTTATTTATAACAGATTTCGCGCCTTCACCTACCGCAACCGAAGTAACGACAACAGACTTCACCAAGTCAATAAGTTCTTTATTTTTCTCAAAAGTAGAGATATCGTATCCCAATCGAGTAAAGACACTTTCGATAAATTTTTCGAAAGAAAGTTTAGTTTCATCTAACTTCTTTAAGTCGTCAAGTGTAATTTCCTTGATATCAAGAAAGTAACTTGATGTATCTCCCAATAAATCTTTAACAAGAGCATCTTTAGTACGCGACAGCACTAATCCAACTTTTGAGACAATTGAAGCTACGGAAGATAAAATTATTTCGCCGGTATTTTGGTTTTCAGACATGATAATATAGCATTATTTGAAGAGAAATCTGATTTAAGACGTCAAAGGTATGTATAAAAAAAGCTTAATACAATAGGTAATTATACGTATTTTTTATAAGTATTTATACATACATAACTGGGAGAAAGTTTTTCTTTCTCAAGCCATATTTATAACAAACCCAACCCTACTTCCTTTTCCAATTTCGCTCTCTATCTTCAGTGTTGAGCCATGTTTTTCAATCATTTCCTTACAAACAATTAGTCCGAAGCCGCTGCCATGTTCTCCGGCGGTTCCAATATTAGAATGTTGTTCAGCTAAATTAAACAGATTTTCTATTTGTTCAGCACTCATTCCAACTCCGGTATCTTCGACAATCACCTCAAAACCATTATCAACCAATTTCATTTTTAAACAAACAGTGCCGCCGTCATTTGTAAACTTAACTGCATTATTAAGCAAATTTCTAATAACAGTTACCAGCATATTCTTGTCGCCGAAAACTTCCAATTTGTCAGAAGCATCAACAATCAATTCAATATTTTTACGCTTTGCAGCATTGTTAACAATATTAATATCAGCACGTAATGCTTCTTCAAGATCGAAAGTTGTCGGTATAAAAGGCATTCTTCCTGTTTGAGCTTGCGCCCAATTAAGCAAGTCGTATATAAGTTCGAGCTGTATATCTGTTGATTTCACAAGTTCGGAAAGAAATTCTTCCAAAGTTTCTTCATCCCAATCCTTGTAATTTCCAGCAAGCAACTGCATAGCATTACGCTGAGCAATTGTAGGATTCTTTAAATCGTGAGAAATAATATTAAAGAATTTATCTTTTGTAGCGTTTATTTCTTTTAGTTCTTTGTTATGTTTTGTACGCAAACGCACAACAGAAACAAGCAAGAAGAGCAAAAGAGCAGCCATAATCAGTCCTACTATATAAATAATTTGCAATGTTTTATGGCGTTCGATTTCTACTTTTTGATTTTCAATTTCAAGTTCTTTTTTTGATGTTTCGTATTTCACTTGCATTTCTTGAAGTGCGCTATGCAAGTTTTCATCAGATATTTTCATTAAAATCTCACGATAATACTCCTGAAATACTTCTGCGTCATTTCTATTTCCCATTAACGCATGAATCATTACCATATCTCCGTACAAATTTTCTAACCCTATCAAATCATCTTCTTCAGTTCTATCCAACGACCTTTTAGTATGGTAAAGAGCGGCTTGATAATCGCCAGAATGAATATAAGTTCTTGCAAGCGTTCCTTCGGCAAGGTTAAGGAGATAAGGAATTTTTGTTTTCTCAGCAATTTCGAGAGCTTCTTTTCCATATTTGAATGCTAATTCGCGGTCAATAACACGATAATAATTTGTCAAACGATTTAGAGCATATACCATAGATGAGTAGGCGTTGTTTTCTGATGCCAACCTATAGTTTTCCTCCATAAAGGGCAATGCTTTATCATCTTGTTTTTTCAAAATATAGTAATCAGCAATACTTCCGGGAATAATATATGCGAGACTTTTGAAATTAACAGTCGGATTATCGTCCATTATTTTTTTTATGTTAAACAATTGTTCGCATCCTCTGTCGTAGTTATATTGATAAAAATAGATATTAGAAATATTATAAGAGACGAAAGCTTCTCTTACCAAAGCGTCATTAGTATTTTGTTTTTTAGACAATTTTTGCAGTTTATCTTTTTCAATTAAATCTAAAGATTTTTGATAAGCATCTAAAGCGTTTTCAAGATTGTACATTCGTAAATAATGATTACCTCTTATTTCGTAATTATGAGCTTCTTCCAAATAATCTTCTTTCCCGTCAATGAGTTCTAAAGCTTGATCTAAAAAAAACAAAACAGAATCCCTATTTCCCCATGCATCGTAAATATTGCCCATGCTTTTCAAGCATTTCGACTCCTCCAGTACATTATTGTTTTTTTGTGCAAAAGCAAGCGCTTCTTTAAAATAATAATGAGATTTATCCATATTCACAAAACGGTAATCCCACATTAGCATGTCATATTTTTTATACATTTCTTCATCGGAAAGATTTCCTGATGCTACTAATTCCTCTGTTTCAAGAAGTTTATCCGATTGAGCTTGTAACTGTCCTATTCCCAATATCATTAAAACAACAATTAATGATATTGAGTTGTAAAATGTTCTCATAATTTATCTCTCATTTTATTTCTATTATCCCTTCTTTAATTGCATACTGCACCATTTCCATAGAGTTATTAATACCCATTTTTTGGAAAATATTGTTTTTATGAGCATCAACAGTACGAGGGCTAATATTTAGTTTGTTGGCTATGTCTTTGGCAAGCAGTCCATTGCGACAAAGCTCTATGACTTCCTTTTCTCTTTGTGTAAATTTTACGCTATTATCGAAAGTCTTTTTCTTAGAAACATAGATATTGTACATAATAGCGGCGATATCTTGTCCGAAATATTCTTCTCCATCCATAATAGAAAGAATAGCACCGATTAGTACTTGCGTAGAACTTTGAAGTTTGCTTATAAATCCTTCAACACCAATATCCATTAATTGTTTAATAGTATCTTTATCGGTTTCGGTAGAAAGAATGAGTATTTTTACTTCGGGATAATCTTTTTTCAACCTACGGGCAATATCTATTCCTGACATATCCGGCAGAATTAAATCGAGTAAAACTAAGTCAGGAACTTGTGTTTCAAGTAGATTGAAAAATTGCATTCCGCTAACAGCTTCGCACATGACATTTATTTCCGACTTGCTACTTTTAAACGCAGTACGCAAACCTAATCGAAACAAAGCATGATCTTCAACGACAATAAGATTAATCATTTTTCCGAATTATTAAGCAAACAAAGGTAAAACTTTTTTTTGAAATAAACAATTTTATTATATTTTGGTTAAATCTTTTTTTTCTACGGAGGTTGTTTTGGATAAGGTTGGAAATAAGGTTTGGTTTTTCGGATTATTTTGTTTTTCCGTTATTGCGAGGCGTATGTTTATCGTCATTGCGAGCCGCAGGCGAAGCAATCCAGAAAAGAGACGGTGACGGGTGACAAAGTGACGAATGAATTCAGTGAACATATTAAATGTATTAAACATAATTGCAGAACATAAAAACCTTATTTCTAACCTTATTCTCCAATAAAACAACCTTCGTAGGTTGAAAATAAGGTTTTTTTTATTAATCACAAAATTGTTTGAATGTCATATTTATTTAACAATTTTTCTAAGTAATATTACTTAGAAAAATTAGGTGTAATTACTTATTGTGCTGTTTTATAGTGACATATATATTTGCGGTTGAAAATATGTTTATGTGATGATGGATATGGTAAATGAGATGGATAAAGTCGATAAAACCGATAAAATGGATAAAGCCGATAAAGCCGATAAAATGGATAAAGTCGATAAAGTGGAAAGCCAAATTCCCCCTTTCAAGGGGGCAGGGGGATGTTCAGATAAACTCGTCATTGCGAGGAGCGCAGCGACGAAGCAATATGAATGTGACGGGTGACAAGTGACGAGTGACAAACATTCTGTTAATTATGCAAATTATGTAATTCTGTCTATTAATAACAAATAAAATAATTATTTATGAAAAAAATTCTATTCAAAAAAACAATCTTTGGGCTATTTATTACCCTATTACTCCTTATGACAACCACCGCTAATAAAGCAATGGCTGCCACAGGAAACCTTTACATTGGCGACGAATACGTTGGCTCTCTTACCGAAAACCACTCTGGAACAGGCTGGACTTGGAATGCCGCAACCGAAACCATGACGCTGACCGCAGCATACACAAGTGGAAGTATCTGGTTCAATTACTGTGCCGCTGACGATCTTATTAAGGTAAAGGTAACAGAAAATGTTACCATTAATGGTAATATTTACTGTATGGCAAATTTAAGCTTAGACGCAAGCGGATATACGCTTAATTTCGTAGGAGAGACAAGTCTCAGCAACAGAATAGATTGTTTAGAAGACTGTTCTATTACCGGTGGAACATTCAATATCGCTGAAAGTACAGGAGGCTCTATCGCTGTCAATAAAAACCTCAATATCAGCGGCAATACAAGCATAACAGCAAGTAAAGGTTTTATGTCTCCCAACGGTTCTATCCTAATTAACACCACAGGCACAATAACTGTTGAGGGTACAAATAATGTAATTCGTGCATATCAAACCGTTACAATCAGTTCCGGGTCGGTATTTGTAAATGCAACCAGCGATACCTCCATAATGGGTAGCGCTGTTTTTATTAGCGGCAATGCCAATGTAACTACGGTGGGATGTATTTACGCAACTAACAATGTCGTAGATATCAGTACTTCGGGTACGGTTAATGTAGAAAGCTCCTATATCGGTATTTATGCCCAAACCGATATGTATATAAGCAGCGGAACTATTAATGTAAATATAATTACCGTTTCTTCAATGTATCCTGCATTGTATGCTTATGGCACCATCAATGTCAGCGGTGGTACGGTTACGCTTATACATCTTTATAATTTTTTTATAGTAGGCACTCTTGTGCATACCGGCGGCACCATCAACGGGCAAGGTCCGCCTACAACGCCTACCGTTGTTACCGGAGAAATAACAAATATTACTTACAACTCGGCAATAGTACACGGCAACGTTACCGATAACGGAGGCTCGGATATTATAAACAAAAAAATAATGTACCGCATAGGAACTACAGGAGCAATTTATGAAAAAACGGCAAGCGGCAGCGATGATGATTTTTCGGCTGAGCTTACCGGCTTGCAGGCAAATACATTGTATAATGTACGTGCCGCCGCCGAAAACAATGAAGGCTGGGGCTACGGCGAGTGGGTAGAATTTACTACCGAAGAAGCACCACCCGCAACAACTATTCCAAGCGTTGTTACAGAAAGCGTCAACGCAGACGAAACAGCAGCAACGGTTATCGGCAGCGTCAGCAACAACGGCGGCGCCGAAGTTACAGCCTACAAGGTAGAGTACCGCAAGTTGGGAGAAAGCATTATGGAAGAAACTGCCACCGGAGACGACTCAAGTTTCAGCGCCGAACTTACCGACTTGGAGTCGGGCGCCATGTATCAAACTCGCGCCGCTGCACAAAACAGCGAAGGCTGGGGCTACGGCGAGTGGAAAAGCTTTTCAACAACAGATTTGCCAATGGTGTTGGGCGTAACTGTAACGCCTTCTTCCGTTTCGGTTGAAAGAGGTGCAACACAACAATTCACCGCCAATGTATCAGCTACCGGCGGCGCATCAACAGAAGTTACTTGGACAGTGAGCGGCGCAGCAAATGCAGCAACAAGCATTAACTCATCGGGATTGCTTAGCGTTGCCGAAAGCGAAACATCAGAAACTCTCACCGTTACAGCCACTTCCGTATTCGACACATCGAAAAAAGGTACAGCAAGCGTAACCGTAGTTGGTGAGCTTCCACCGGCAGAATTGCCAACAGTTATTACCGGAATCATTAGTGTCAACGGCACATCGGCAAATGTTAGCGGCAGCGTAAGCTACAACGGCGGCGATATAATAAGCGCACGCAAAATAGAATATCGCAAGAGTGGCGAAATTACCATCTTGGAGAAAACAGCCAGCGGCAACGACGCAAGTTTCTCGGCGAATTTATTAGGTTTAGAAGAAGAAACCGACTACCAAGCTCGTGCAGCCGCACTAAACAGCACCGGTTGGGGTTACGGCGACTGGAAAAACTTTACCATTACAAACACACCAAGCATCATAAGCGTTGAGGTAATTCCGGCATCAGTATCTGTTACTAAAGGCGAAACATATCAGTTTTCCGCTGAAGTTTCCGCAGCCGGAGGCGCAAACACAGCAGTAATTTGGTCGATAGAAGGTCATACTTACGCCGGCACCACCATCACCGACTATGGTTTTCTCACCGTTGACCTCAACGAGCCGGCATCAGTCATCAGCGTCATAGCCACCTCTTATTTCGACAACAGCAAAACAGGCACATCAGTAGTAACCCTCACACCAGCCGGAATAGATGAGTGGAGAGATGAGAGTGGAGAGTGGAGAATTTACCCGAACCCTGCCTTCGGCAAATTGAGAATTGAGAATGGAGAATTGAGAATTGGTGGAGTTGAGATTTATAATTTGAATGGGAGAATTGTGAAATGTGTAGATAATCCAAGTAGAGACGCAATTCATTGCGTCTCTAATGAAATAGATGTAAGTGATTTACAGCATGGTATGTATTTTATCAAGATAAAAACCGAGAAAGGCGATGTTGTCAGAAAATTTATTAAAAAATAACGGCGGGACATCCCCCCTGCCCCCTTCAAAGGGGGAATTTGCAAATTCTTTGATGTAAAATATTGTTTCATAATATGTAATATCAAATTTCCCCT